>JBFJWU010000021.1:0-18280 GCA_041623475.1 bacterium
CCCCCATCCGCTCGGCGCCGATAACAACCCCGTCACCGACGGCGTAGACCGGTGTCCCCCAGGGCGCAGCATAGTCAACTCCACGATGCGGGCGCCGGATGCCCAGCACGGGGTGCAGTCGATTGAGGGTGTAGCCGCTGGAAATACGTGAGTATTTCAGTGGCGCGCGCAAGAACGCGCCCCGGACCGAACTTCCGTCCTCGTGATAATACCCGGCTGTCTTGTCGTGATCGCCTTCACCGGGGTACCAGCACGCAGACAGTGCCAGGTCACCGGAACTGTATCGTGCGGCCAGGATCGGGCCGTAATCATAAAACCGGTCCTCAACGTAGCGCTTACGAACCAGCATCTTGAACTGGTCACCCGGTCGCGTCGAAATTCCGAAATCAAAATCCCAACTGAACAGGTCAATGAAGGACATGATCAATCGCGGCGATTCGCCTGCCTCGTAGATTGCCTTGAACAGACTCGACTCTACAGACCCTTGCACGACCTGGTCCCGGTCTTCCAGTTCGAGGGGATCGGCGATCGCCACCAATTGACCGGTCTCGGTATCCCGGCGAAAACGGAACCGATCCAGGGCACCGTGCTGGAACGTGCCTTCGATCAGTTCTTCGTCGAGCCACAATGTCCCGGTGAAACGATCACCAGGACGCAGGCGTTTCAGGTCCAATTGATCCTTCAGGCCGGCAACCACAGCTCCGGCCTGGTCGCGCGGCAAACCGGCGCGCAGCAGAGTCGCAAACAGATTCTCGCCGCTCTGAATCCGCGCCTCAACTGCTGAAAACGGGTCCGGCGGACCAAACCGAACCGGCCGAGGCGGCGGCAATGTTGTCGCCTCGGTTGACTCTCGTTCGTGTGCTTCGACCAGAGCCCGACCGCCATCGTCCTCTGCCGTGAACTGAGCAAGTTCCGGTGCCGATCCTGACTCCGCATCGGCAATGTCTGCGGCGGAGCCTCCGGATTCCGCCGATTCGGGAACTGGCACATCCCTCTGGGACCGAACGAGGTAGGTCCCGACACAGATACAACCAACCAGCAATGCCACCCAAACACCGGGCGGACGGGTTCGGCGCGGCGGACGGCGGCGCTGCTGCTGTGCCACGGAGTCTGCTCGCCCAAGATCAAGCCCCACGACTGGCACCCATATCGATACCCGACGGAACGACGTCCGGCATTTTCATATTCGCGATCAAGGGATACTGTCGGTCGTGTGCCACGTGCTGGGCGACGACGGGGCTTAGCGGAATGTTCTCAATTTTGTGGCGATGGCTTTCGGCGCGGGCACCAGCAACTTGTAACAAAGCACCACGTAATGAAACAGTCCAGTAACCGCCAGGCTCGATAACAGGATTGCCCAGTCGGATGGAGGCAGTGCGCCTTCGGTACGTTCCTGGGAACGGTCGATTGACTGCAATAGCAAGACGACCGTGCCGCCAATTGCAAACAGGGTCAGATAAGACAGGTGCCCGGGGAACTGAACCCCGCCCCGCACCTTCATGTGCAACAGGACAAGGGCAATGACAAGTCCCTGGCTCAGCGCAGCAGCACCAAGCACGATATTCAGTTCTGCCGACCAGGATCCCAGCTTGTCCTGGATCTGTCGCCAGCCAAAACCGATCAAAGCAGCCAGGATCGATGTTACCAGCACAGACCCGATCAACAGGTCGCCGCCGACGCTTTCCAGGCCGGCACCCAGCTTGCCGGGCAAGTCCGCGTTTTCTGTCAGGATTTCCCATCCGGTTACGGCGCCAACTTTCTTGTTGGCATACCAGGGCAGGAAAAACCAGACCGCAGACATCGCCCCCAGGCAACCAAGGAAGAATGCCGACCTCGAGCCGACCACGTCTGCCGAACGTACCGATTTCTTGTTATCTTGTTTGCCGCCCTTGCGAGCCTTCTTCGCCGATTTATTTGCCAAAATGACACTCCATAATCAACAGTGGGGTATTCTAGCCGGGCCGCAGCGCCGGCACAAGCACGCGCCGTAATTACCAGCCTGAATTGGCTTTTCGCCCACCCCACCACGCGGTCAGGTAGCCGATAGCGAAACCGAACACGACAAAGATAAAGATGAAGTACAGTTTGGGCACTTCAACCAGATCCCAAAACAGGAAATCAATGTCCACCGGCTCCATGTTCTGCAGGCCGACAATCAGCACAAGAAGCAGCGACATCGCCACCACCGAACCGCGCAGCCCCAGACGATTCCAGGTCCCAGCCAGAAAATCTTTCATAACCTATATTGTGGCCGCTCTGATCCAAACATACAACCGGGCCACCGCTATACTGTTGCTATGAAAGATCAGGCGCAGGAATCGAACGAAGCCCAGTCCGCCGGGCTAGACCGGTACGAAGAGGAAAAACGGCACTGGCTGGACTCGTTACCAGTTGGCGATTCCGAGGATGTCCTGTTCCGGTTTGAAACCATGCTCAAGGCCCTGGACCGGTTTTTCAATGTTGACAACCATCCGGAACGACGCAGCCGCAAAGTCGCAATCGACGACAACATGCGGATCGAAGTTGGCGTCGCAGACCGCAAGCTACGAACCCTGCTGCGGCTCTGCCAAAGCATTCTTGAAGAGACCGATACCAGTGCATTTCTTTTTCAATCCTATGTTGAGACACAGCTGATCAGTGACGTTGAGCGGGACGCACTGCTGGAACGCCACCAGCGGCAAAACACGCCCCAGGAGAGCCTGTATATCTTGCAGGCAGGATTACGCAGCCTGGCACACCTGACCAGTGGTTTGATGGCTGCGGACCATGTCAACCTGACCTCGTTCCGGTCGCTTGGCCATCAGTACACGTCCCTGATTATTCAGAACCAGTATTTCAACCCCCTGCGTAACCGTGGCTTCAATCCACTTTATGACCGTGTTGAGCACCCCCTGTTGCTGCGCAGCGTCAGGGGAGCGCCTACCGAGGGCCTGCGGCGGGGACTAAGCATGGTCATTCTGATCCTCAATCGCTACATCAAGATCAACAACTGGATTCAACCCAATGCCGCCAGTCGTGAGGAATTGCACGATTCACTGCCAGTCCTGTCCCTGTTACGCAGCGACTTCCGTGCCCTGATCCCGTATCTGGAAACAACTTTTCCGCAACGACTGTTTCCCGACGGTCCATCAACACCAGAGGAAGAAGAATTCCTGATGCGCATCGACGGATTCGCATTTCAGTTGAATATGGAGTCGCGCAAGGTATTCCAGCAATTTCTGCTTGATTTTTCCGTCACCAATGTTGTCAGCAAGTTGCGCAGCGGCCTGGAGGCCGCCCACGGCCTGATGAACACGTTCCTGCAGCAATCCGTTGTCAACATGGTTCAATCGGTTATTCCGGATGTCCAGGGGATGGACGTGTTCCCCGACTTTGTCAGCCGGTTTGAACAATCCAAGCGACTTCGCGAGGACCTGTGGATCTTTCACGAAATCCTGAAACACGTTATCGAGCACCTGGACACAGACACCCCGGACCCGCTTAACAAGCGAGTCAAATTCAACATGCTCCTGGAGTTCCTGACCTACTTCCAGAACATCACCGTCAAATTGGTCCGTGCTGCAGATTACGAGATCTTCGAAGGTTTTTTTGCTGACGCGCGGTCACTGAAGGGTGAAACGTTTACCAACCCCAATCGAAATCGAGAAATCAGTCGCAGCTTGTCCCATTTCCGAATCTTTCTGGAGACCACAGTCGGCCACGTGAACCAACGGACGGACCTTCAAGACGTTCCCCTGGATGAGGAACATGCGCGCAACATACTGGAACAGTTCACGCGGGAGGACAACGGATGAAACCGGAAATCGACACGCTGCTGCGTTTTCCCATGTTCAAAGAGCTGCGCCCGCAGGAACTCGCCGCAATTTCCAATCTGTTGGCGGTCGAGGATTTTGCGCCCGGAGATGTGTTGTTTGATGAGGGGGACCTGGGGGATCGGATGTATTTCCTGCACATGGGACGTATCCAGATCGATCGCCAGACAACACCGGGCCACTATGAAGTACTGGCCGAACTGGAGCCCCCCGCGATTATTGGCGAAATGGCCATCCTGCGCGAGGCACCGCGAAGCGCCCGAGGCGTGGCAATGAAACCCAGCGTCCTCTGGGGAATCGACAGGGACTCGCTGCTGGATCTGGCAAATACGGGCAACGCGGCGTCATACAAGATTATTCGCTGGATCGCTGCGAGCCTGAGCGAACGCCTGAGTCGAACTAACGACAAGCTGATCGAGATCTACTCCAAACCCTTCAAATCAATCATGGAATTGAAGGAACGGCTGAAAGAAGTCCATCCGGACATCGTTTCTGTCGGCATGGATTCTGACGCAAACGAATAAGACCACACCGCTGTGCCGCCATCCATTGCCGCATTTGATATAGAAACGGTCCCTGATACCGAGATCGCCACCCGCCTGGACAACCGCAGCGGCGATTTTGTTGACGTTGCCGACCAGATGCTGGCAGACCGGCTGGAACAAACCGAAGGACGGACAGACTTCCTGAAAACGCCGTACCACCGTATTGTAACGATATCCGTGGCCTGGCTGAATATCGGGACTGGCAGATTTAAACTGGACAGCCTGGGCGATGACCCTACGGACGAAGGAAATCTGCTGGAAGCTTTTTTTCGAATCCTGGAACAACGTCCAACGATCGTCTCGTGGAATGGCAACAGTTTCGATCTGCCGGTTATTCGTTATCGCGCGATGCTCCACGGCATTGACGCCGGCGCATACTACGCAGAATCCGATCGCTACAACAATTACGTTAACCGGTACCACAGGCAACACACTGACCTGATGGATGTCCTGAGCGGGTTCGGCGCTGCGGATCGCGTCGGCCTGGATGAATTATGCAGGATCATGGGACTGCCGGGAAAAACCGTCACAGAAGGCCACCGTGTTTACCAGCACATCGCGCGGGGCGAATGGGAAGTCGTTGAGACCTATTGCGAGCTGGATGCATTGAATACGTTAATGCTTTACCTGGCATGGCTGCGGTCACGGGGGGACCTGGATTCCGATCAGTTCAACGGCGCGTGCGAATTGATCGCATCCACCCTGCGGGAAGATGAGCGCGGCGACGTGGCCAGTTACGGTTCAGCGATCACGGACTGGCAACCAGGATCAACGCGAACATGGCTGGCAACCCAACCCGGCGCGGATTGACGTGGAATTTACCTATGTAAACCTGTTACTGGTCCTGGCGCTGGCCTGGACCGGTGGGGCGCTTGCGAACCGTGCCGGCTTTCCAGCGATCGTCGGCGAACTCGTCGCCGGAATCGTGTTTGGCCCACCGCTGCTGGGGATCCTGGAGCCACAGGTCGGCATTCAAGTCCTGGCCGAAGTCGGCGTCTTCCTGATGATGCTGTACATCGGGATGGAAATTAATGTCAAGGAGATGCGACGGTCCGGCCTGGCAGCGGTACTGGCCGCGGCCGGTGGCTTCGCTGGCGCGTTTGGACTGGTCTATCTGGCCGTATTGAATTTCGGCGGCAACAACCCTGCGGCCATTGTCGCGGGCGCTGCGGCGGGCGTCACGTCGTTGGCGGTCGGCAGCCGCCTGCTGGTCGACCTGCGCCTGATGAACACCCGGATTGCGACCGTTCTTACATCCGGCGCACTGATTTGCGACACCGTAGCGTTGGTTATTTTTACCGCCGTAATGAACGCTGCTGGCAGCGATCTGGGGGACACGGCAGAAATCGCCATCATGGCGTCAAAGATTGTCGGTTTTTTTGCCGTCTCATGGCTGGTCGGTGTCCTCGTCCTGCCGCGACTGGCAGCGGCCGTACAGCGCCTCGGGTTTGACGACCGTACAGGTCACTTCACTATTATCCTGATTGTCGCGCTCTGCTATGCAGAACTGGCCGAGCTAGCTGGATTGCATTCGATTCTCGGCGCGTTCCTGGCCGGCATTTTCCTTGGTGAGCGGTTCCTTGGGTTTCGCCAAAGCCATGAGCTTCGTGAGCTTGTACACGACCTGTCCATGGGGTTCCTGGCACCGATCTTCTTTGTCCAGGCCGGCTTTGATGTCGATTTTGGTGTATTCCAGGCGGCGCCGGAGATGCTGGCGACCATTATCACCGCTGCGCTGTTGGGCAAAGCACTGGGGACAATGTTTTTTTATGTCCTTGGCCAGCGGGGCTGGCGCGAGGGGCTGGCCCTGGGCGTTGGAATGAATGGCCGCGGGGCATTGGATCTTGTCATCGCCCAACTGGCCAAGGACGCCGGACTGATCAGCAAGGACATTTTTTCTGCCCTGGTTTTCCTGGCCCTGATTTCAACGGTTGTTGTCCCCGTCGCATTGAAAGCATCGATTGAATGGCTGCGGCGCCGTGGCCAGCTGGTCGAGGCTGAGACGAGATCGGGGGCCATTATCGTCGGAGCCGGACCAACTGCAATTGAAATGGGCAAGTTCCTGGCCGAAAACCAGCCGGTCATGATGATTGACTCTAATACGGAACATTGCGAACGGGCGATCGACGCTGGCCTGGGTGCGATCAACGGCAACGCCCTGGATGAAAGTGTCCTCCAGGAGGCCGGGGCCGGACACGTCCGCACACTGGTAACCCTGACTGAAAACCCCCAAATCAATGTCTATGCGTCCCAGCTGGCCCGCGAAGTTTTCATGATCCCGGATATTTTCGCGTATGTGTCGGGGGCGGACCTGAAACAGGCCAGTCGACTTGTGGAAAGCCTGGAGATTCCCGTGTTCAACCTGGGTGCGTACGAGCTGCGGGAATGGGATCGCTGGCTGCGGCGCGGTAATGCGACACCGTCCAGGATCGTGGCCGATGCCACATCCAGCCTCGATGACATGGTCGAAGAGAGCTACGTTCATGGCCCATACCAGCCGCTGGCGGTCCATAATCGTTATGGCCTGTCCCCGGCCTTTGGTGTCATGTCCGTCAAAGACGGAGACGTCGTTTATGGCCTGGCGTTGCCTGAAGATGAACGGCAGCGCATGGCAGATGATGTCGACCGACTCCTGGACACCGCCGAAATTATCGATTATGACCAGGGCGGCGCCGCCGAGGACTGTTTCCATCACGTTGCCGGCCCGTTGGCCGATCGAATTGGCGGCATTGATGCCCGCGAACTGACCCGCCTGCTGTTGGAACGCGAAAAAATGGACAGTACCGTAGTTGCCCACGGTGTTGCCTTACCTCACGTACTCGTCGATGGCGAGAATGTATTCGAACTGGTTGTGGTTCGGAGTCGCACCGGTGTCGACATGCCATCCGAAGGCGATGACAATGAGGACCACCTGGCACATGCGCTGTTCATCTCGGTCGGAACCCGGGATATGCGCAGTCGCCACCTGAAAACCCTGTCGGCGGTCGCCCAGATCGTCAAAGATGAGTCATTTGAACAGCGCTGGATGGACGCGCCGGACATTGATTCCTTGCGGGGGATCCTGCGGGGCGCACGCCGCAAACGTTATCACGACACCCGGTTCTAGGCGATCAATTCGGGAAGTATATTCCCCGCGGCGCCAAATAACGAAACGGTCGCGCTGGACGTCAAGTCACCGGGCTCCATGTTCAATTCAATCATCGGCGCGCCACGCCGAACTACCGTTCGGGCAAAACTTGCAGCTGGTTCAACAACACCGCTTGTGCCGATGACCAGCAGCAAATCACAGCGCGCAAGCAGGTCAACAGCCCCCTCGACCTGATCCGTGGGCAACTCCTCGCCAAACAGGACAACGCCTGGACGGGTTAGGCCGCCACAGACCTGGCAGTGTGGAATCTGCGACAGGATTTCGTTGGCGGTCGTCGCACCGGTAAAAGACTGGACCAACTGTTTCAATCCCGGTCGGGAATGCTGGTGCAGTTGACGACAGTCCACGCACCGCCAGTTTATGAGGTCGCCATGCAGGCAAAAGATATTTCGGCTTCCGGCGTCTCGGTGCAACCCGTCAACGTTTTGCGTCACAACCCCAGCCAGGCGTCCGGCTTGTTCGAGGTCGGCAATAGCTTTGTGCGCGGCATTGGGCTGGGCATCCAGCAGAACATCAGCACGGTCCAGCAAGTGCGAGGCCAGGCGCCCGGGATCGTTATCCAGCAGCGCCCGAATCCCCCAGGGCGTGCCGAATGTTTCAACTTCGACGTCGTTCCACAATCCGTCTTTGCCGCGAAACGTGGGGATACCGCTTTCGGCACTGATGCCGGCACCGGTAAATGCGACAATGCGCGACGCGTCAGCCAGAAGCGCCCGCGCCCGGTCCATTGCTTCACTTTGTGAAAGATTGTTCAACCCGTATCCCGACTGGTCGTGTTATCAGCGCCCCGTGTCAGTGACACCGGCATCCGAGAAAGAAGCCATTTCGATCAGGATACACCAGGCGGCATCAAGTAAATCCAGCGCCAGTGCGGCGCCTGACCCTTCACCCAGACGCAGTTCCAGGTCCAGAAGCGGGCGCAGGCCCAGATTATCCAGGATTGCCGTATGACCGATTTCGACCGATTGGTGCGCCGCAACCAGATACGGCCGGACTGCAGGCGCGACGTTCACCGCAACCAGCGCCGCAGCCGCTGTGATGAAACCGTCGACGACAACTACGCATCGGCTCCGGGCAGCACCAAGGATGACACCAACCAGTCCGGCCAGTTCAAATCCTCCCACACATTGAAGGACCCGCAATCCGTTGGCACCATCCAGTTCGTGAATCGCACGGGCCCTGTTAACAACGTCAATTTTCCGCTGCAGGCTGGCATCATCGATGCCCGTTCCCCGGCCACATACTGCTTCTGCGGGCTGGTCAAGAAGCGCTGCGGTAATTGCACTGGCCGCCGTCGTGTTACCGATACCCATCTCTCCCAGCCCGATGGCATTGATGCCGTCGGCACAAAGCTCGCTGGCGAGATCGGAACCGATCCCGATCGCCCGGATCATGTCTGTCTCAGTCATGGCCGGTTCATCAAGGAAGTTACGGGTCCCGTTGCGAACCCGTTCGACCCGGACGCCCGGCAGGTCGGGGATCGGCGACTGAACACCGATATCGACGACAACCAGCCTGGTATTGTTGCGCCGGGTAAGCACGTTGATGGCCGCACCACCGGACGCGAAATTGGCGACCATTTGTCCGGTAACCTCGGACGGATAGGCGCTGACACCTTCGGCCGTCACACCGTGGTCACCAGCCATGACGACAATCGCCGGATTTGGCCGCTCGGGGTTGGCCGAGCCACCAACCAATGCATACTGTACGGCCAGTTCTTCCAACTGTCCCAGGCTGCCCCGGGGTTTGGTCTTGTCGTCCAGCTGGGCCTGCACCTGGCGGGCGATGGCCGGATCGAGGCCGGTGACCTGGCTCTCGAGATCCTGAATCAAACGGCTGGCCTTCATATCCATCATTGGGTCCTTGCAGAAAAACGGGGCCGGCCCCTGCGGCCCGGCCCCGACAGTTGTAGCCCTACGGCAATCGAACAATATCCTGGACCTGAGATCCCACGTCCGTCGAAGCTGAAACGGCATAGTCTGGTCCCAGGACCTTGACGCCCTTCTGGGTCCATTGTGCGACCCAGATCGTGCCCAGGTCGCCCTCGGCAACGCGCGACACGTCTTCGCCTGACAAAACACCATCGCTGAATGGCGTGGTCAGTGAAAAGGACAACTTGTCGATAACGGCAAGCCCTGATGCGAAGCCCCCGACATAGATCTTGCCGGCGCCAACGCTCAACGAACCGGGAAACCCGCCCACATCAACCTTGCCGATCTGCGAGTAATCGCCGGCATCCAGTTTCAGGGCAACGCCTGGGACATCGTCGTAATTACCTGTGCAGAGCACATACACACCGCTGCTGTCTGCCTCAACCCACTGTGCGTTTACGCATCCGTCATCCAGCGTCACCGTCGTGACCACACTGGAATCCGTCGTCGCCGCAATTGTCAGAGACCCCGTGTCGTACGTGCAAACAAAATTCGCATCACACGACACGTTGGTGTTGGCAACGACAACGTCATCGCCGTTGAGCGCAACGCCGGTTGGCTGGATCCCGGTCGGTGTAGTCTGGGAGTCGACCGATCCGCCTGCAAGGTCCACCGTGTACAGGGCGTTGGTCAACAAACCGGTAACCCACGCGGTATCTCCGTCGACAGCCACGTCCATTGGGTTGGCCCCAGCCGGCAGGTCGATGGTTTTGTCAGCGGCAAGACTGCCCAGTGTAAATACTCGCAACGTGTTGGACAGAGAGCTGGCGACATATGCTTTTCCGCCCGCGATTCGCAGTCGGTTCGGCACATCACCGATGTCAGCAAGGCCGTCGGCAATGATTCCTGATTCCTGGTCGACCAGCAGCAGTTCACCAAGGGTTGGCGACGGCGGCTGGGTCAGTACGGCGAACTCGGGTCCGCCCACGACTTCCGTCAGTGCATTTGCAGCGTTCTCCAGTTCATTTTCCAGATTATTGACGGCGGTCTTGACATCGTCGACAAAACATCCATTCAGGGTGACGGCCATCAGGCCAATAAGTGCGATCCATTTCCTTGCCATTTGAAACTCCTTTCGGCAAATACATAATCGATTGCAAAAAACGTATCCTGGTCGGTTCTAGAATTCGGCGGTGACGGTGCCTCCAATTGACCGCGACTCGGCGGGGAATCCCGAAATTTCCTCGTAACGCCGGTCGAGAAGATTGTCCATGTTTAACTCAATCTGCCAGCCAAGGGTCGGTGCGACGGTCAGGTTCGCCCACATTGTTGCCGCCGAGGGCATGCAGGTCGTATTATCGACGCTGGCTGGACGCTCACCTGTGATCCGGGTGCCAATAACCGCTCGCACTGTTTCGAACTCGACACCACCCCAGGCCGACCCGCGATACAGCGGTCGGTATATCAACTGCGGTGATCCCGAGGCCAGCGGACAAGTCCCGGCCTGATCCAGGGCATCGCGTCGCTGCCGAATGACTTCGACGTCCCGAACGACCTCGGGGTCGCCGTTTTCTGCGCGATTCCAGCTGAACGCCCCACCGACAACGATCGGCTTGTAACCGCTGTCGGCATCCAGTTCGATTCCGTGCAGCCGAACCGCACCCAGATTGTCCGGGGTCCAGACACCGTTGGTCGGCTGCCAGACCAGCAGGTCATTGGCGCGTTCCAGATACGCAGCCGCAGTGCCACTCAGCCAGCGCCACTGCGATGTCAATGACCCGCCATAACCCCACGCTGATTCCGGCCGCGCGTCAGGATTTCCGGATGCCAATGCCGACGACGGCCAATACAGCTCGTTGAATGTCGGATCCCGAAAGCTGCGATGGAATTCAGTCCGGGCAACCAGTTGGTCAGGAACGATCCACCACCAGCCACCGACACTGGGCAGGACCTGCAAATCCCGATTCAGTTCGCCGTCGAGCCTCACGGCCCCCTGGATCCCGTAGTTATCGAAAAGGGTCTGCTGTACAGCGGTACCCAGCGCCCACAGGTGTCGTTTTTCGTTTCGGCCCCGAAGCTCCACGGTCTCCAGCCGCCGTTCGCCATTGACCATCAGCTTGGTACCGGAATCGAACGACCGGTCTGCCTGGCCATATCCAGACCAGTTGAGGCTGCGATTAATACTGGGCGAATCCCTGGCGACGAAAATGTCGTCATAAAACATCAGGCGATCACCGTCCACGACGCCCTGGATGCGCAGATTCCAGTCACGTACATTGCTTTGCCAGTCCAGAACAGCACGGCCATCAACATCCGACTGGTGTGCATCCGGCGTCGGCGTTGACAGCGGCCCGGGAATATCTGTCTCGACCATACTCCCGTATACCCGGGCGTACAGCCGATGCTCCCCCGGCATCGGAATCCGAGCGCCAAATTGCCCCTGGACCGACTGGGCAGCATTGTTCTGGCGGCGTCGGACCCGGTTGTCCCTGTCTTGAAAACGAAAGTTGCCGGAACTCCGTTCAGCGTGAATCGCAGCCCAGCCTTTGTCGACACGTGCCAGGGATACCTGCATCATGGCCGTGTCAAAAGACCCGCCGCCGATACGCACCTCGTTGCGATCCCGGTCCGGAATCGTATCGATCGAAATGACACCACCAATTGCGCTGGAACCAAAGAAATGACTGCCACCGCCGCGTAGCACCGCGACCGAATCAATATCAGCTACCGGAAGGGTGGCCAGGTTGAAATCTCCGGCCAGTACGTCCCGCTGCGGGACACCATCGATCAGGACCAGCGTTCCCGATGCTGCAGCCCCCCGCAGCGCTGCCGTTTGCAGCGCGCCGGCACCCCCGTAAGACCTCGAATACAATGACGGGCTTAATTCCAGCCTGCGCCCAAGGTTGCCGGACTGCCGAATATCATTCCGACTGATTCGATCGACAACACTGGCCGCCTCCTGGATTTCGATCGGATCGAGGGGCTTTTTGCCAACAATGTCCAGGACCGGAATCGCAGCCACTGGTGCGGGCGGGTCGGTAACGGCGGTTGGCGACGAGGACGGCGTCACGTGATTTGTGACGTGCGCTGTACTTGTCGCCGGCTCGCCGCCCCGCACAGGTGCGGCGACCGTGATGGTCGCAGCACAGCAGGCTATTTTGATTACACAGGGTTTGATTCCCCTGGGCGCTGTCCACGCAACGCGCATGAGTCCTCCGACGGGACATCCTCCGCGCGGTTGCCGACCGGAACTATTCCGTCGGTCATCCGAATTGATTGGGCAGCGAGCAGAAGTTAAGCTCGATGGTTATGCCAGCGCTCCCAGATCCGCGAGGAGATTCTGTCCTCAAAAGCTCCAGGTCGGTCTCCTGACTTTCGCATCTTCATCTATCGCCGCCTTCCCATCCGGAACCGGACAGTGGCGTTGCTGGCGAAGACTCCGCGATTACAGTGGCGGGACCGTGTCGGACTTTCACCGACTTCCCGTTTAAGGCACGCGCCACCTGAAGCACGGTCAGGATACCGGCGACGCACCCGAATCGTCAACTGACTCGCTGCCAACCGGCACAATCACACTGCGGTTGTGGTCAGGGCTGTGAAGAACCTGTACCCGGACACCGTAGACCTGCCGGATCGTTTCCGGGTTCAATACGTCCGCTGGCTTGCCGGCAGCCACGACCCGGCCCTGGTCGATCAGGGTCAACTGATCGCATTGTGCCGACGCCTGCGACAGGTCGTGAAGCGTCATCACAATCGTCAGCGAACGTTCCACCCTCAGCCGGTCCAGGGTTGCAAACAATGCTACCTCGTGGCGCAGGTCCAGGTGGGCGGTTGGTTCATCCAGCAACAACAGATCCGGTTGTTGTGCCATGGCTCGCGCCAGCACAACCCGGCGTCTCTGGCCGCCGGATAATTCGCCCACAGGCCGGTTGGCAGCCGACAGTAATCCGACATCATCAAGCGTCTGACGGACGATCAGGTCGTCCTCTTTCGTAAACGGACGAACCCAGCCACGATGTGGGGCACGACCAAGTTGGACCACCTGTCGAACGGTTAATGACAAATCCAGGTGGACCAGTTGCGGGGCGAATGCGACCCGCTGGGCGAACCGGCGAGTCGAAAAGGACCCTGGTGCGCATCCCGCAACCTGTATTGATCCGGATTCGGGCTTCAGCTGACCGGCGATGGCTCGAAGTAACGTCGTCTTGCCGGCACCGTTTGGCCCGACAATTCCAAATCGACAACCTTCGGCAATGCTCATTGAGACGTCCTGAAGCACCGGTTCGGAACCGTAACCCGTGGTCAGGGCCCGCAGTTCGACGCCGCTCACAGCCGGCCGCCTGGCGAACCGCCTGTTGACTTCAAGACGTACAGGAAAAACGGCCCGCCAGTTACGGCCGTAATAATCCCGACGGGAACCTCCAGTGGCGCCAGCATCAGCCGTGCCCCAAGGTCAGCCAGCACCAGCAGGATTGCCCCCAACAGGACGCTGGCCGGTATCAATACCGAGTGCCGTGCCCCAAAAATCATTCGCGCCGCGTGTGGTGCCATCAACCCGACAAAGCCGATGATGCCACCGATGGCGACGGCTGCTGCCGTAATCAAACTGGCCGCAACGATGATCAGCAGCCGGGTTCGGTTTAACGGCAGTCCCAGGCTGCGCGCCGACTCGTCACCCAGGGCCATCGCATCCAGCGGCCGTGCGCATAATCCGACCAGGATGACCCCGGGGACCATATAGACCAGCGCGATTCCGACATCGGACCAGCCCTTTCCGGACAATCCACCCAGCATCCAGTAATAGACCATTTGCAGGCTGCGGTCATCAACGAGGACAAGCAACGAAACCATTGCCGACAGGACTGTACTGACCGCCGCGCCGGCAAGCAGCAGGGTCAACGGCGATGACCGGGTGCCGATGCCTCCGATTCCATAAACAACCGCGACTGCTGCAAATGTGCCAATAAAGGCGGCAGCTGCGACCGGATCCATACCGGACACCGCCGCAGAGGCTCCCAGGACAATGGCCGTTGTCGCACCCAGTGCGGCACCAGCGGATGCACCGATAACGAAAGGGTCAGCCAGCGGGTTGCGGAACAGGCCCTGGTACGCTGCGCCTGCTGCAGCCAGGCCACCGCCAATCAACAGGGCCAGCAAGACCCTGGGAACCCGAAGTTCGTGAAGGATGGTCCAATAGGTCACATCATTGATTGTTCGGCCCAGGATGTAATCCGCAACAACGGTGATCGGGACATCCACGGACCCGACCCCGACCGCAAGCAACGATACGGCTGGCAACAGGGCGACGAAAAATGCCGCCAGCCCGACCCGGCGTCGACTACTGTTCAAGCTGCAACTCCAGGTCCGGATGTATTGCCCGGGTAACCAACGCCAATGCCTGGTCAATTCGCGGCCCGGGACGGGAGATAATTGTGCCGTCGAGCAGGTGTGCCCGATTGTTCCGGACCGCGGAAAGATCGTGCCAGCCGGGCCGCACCCGAACTTTGTCGGTCAATGAATACGGATCGCCATATCGTGCAGCCAGGATGATCTGGGGGTCTCGGCGAACAACCTCTTCGTGGCTGATCTCCGGATAATCCTTGTCGATATCGTCAAAAATATTCTTTCCGCCAGCCCACTCAACCAGTTGACCCAGATACGCCTGCGGGCCTGCGGTCATCAATGGCTCATCCCAGACTTCATAAAAAACACGCGGCCGGGCCCCCTGGCTGTGAGCTAACGCCTGGCCCCTGATTGATTCCATACGCGACCGGAGCCCGGACACAAAGCTGCGGCCATTGTCAGCCAGGCCAACCCAGTCTGCGACCGACTGGATAGCCGCAAGGGTATCGTCGATACCTGTTACCCGGACAATGCGGGCGTCAACACCCATTTTCCGCAGCTCTTCAACGACAGGTTCCTGGCCTGGTGCCGAACTCAGGACCAGGTCCGGACGCAGCGCCAGGATTTGCTCCAGGTTGATTGTCTTGGGGATGACACCGCCCACCTTGGGCAGTTCCGCGACTTCGGGAGGGTAGTCGCAAAAGATCGTTGCCCCGACCAGACGGTTGCCGGCTCCGACCGCAAAAACGGCTTCGGTGAGCGACGGTGCCAGGGATACAATCCGCTGGGGGTTTTCCAGTGTGCCGGGTGCCGGTGGGCGACCGGGACTGCAACCAGCAATTGCACCTGCAGCAATCACTGCCGCAACAAATGGCAGGGCCAAGGTCGAACGAGGCACGATACGTATCAATCCAGGCCTCCTGGGCAGGATGCCGGGGAACCGAGGCCGGTCGTGATGATGACAATCGGAAGGCCACGGACGTTTCCATTCCCCGGGAAACAGTTCCGAAATCGGCGCGTGGCAGGTTTCCTGGCTTGCGAGTCATTGCCGTGCAGCCGCCTTCCCATAACTTACTTACAGTGGCATTTCGGCTGGTGGCTCGTCGCATACAGTGGCGGGTCCGCGCCGGAATTTCACCGGCTTCCCTTGGTCCACAACGCTGAGGACTATTGTACCCGGCTTCCCGAACGGTCTCAGGATGGCGTAACCTGTTAACCGTGAATTTGCTGTATCAATCAATGGCAGCAGCAGTCCAGCTGTTGACAATTGTGCCCGTTCCCGCGGCAAAACCGGACGAACGATCCGTACGTTGGGCTGTGGCCTGGTACCCCCTTGTCGGCCTGCTTATTGCCGGACCCGCCTGTGCTGTGTGGATTGCCGCCGAACCTCTGGGGACTGTGCTGCAAGGCGCCCTGTCCCTGGCCGTATGGGCGTGGATGACCGGGTTCCTCCATATCGACGGGCTTTGCGATACCGCCGATGCCGTACTGGCCCGAAAAACCGTCAAGCAACGGCTGCGAATTCTGCACGACACAAAGACAGGCGCGTTTGCCCTGGCCGCGACAGCAATTACGCTGATCGTGAAGTTTGCGGCGTTGTCTGAACTCTGGACCGCAACGGGGATTTTGGTCGTCCCGGTCGTCGCCCGTACATGGGTGACCGTCCAGATGATTGCGTTCCGACTTTACGAGGGCAGCAAACTGGGCGCGGGCAACCTTCCGTCGAAGGCAGCCGTCGCAACCGCTTTGCTGCTGGGCGGGTCAGCCACAGCTGCAGTCGCCTGGATTCAGGAAATTGCGATGCTTGACGTGCTGATGATTCATGGATTGACCTTTGGCCTTTTTTTCGCGCTTGGCTTCTGGTTCAGTCGCCGGTTGGGTGGTCTGGGGGGTGACCCTTGGGGGGCTTCGATTGAACTGGCAGAAGCGATCCTGCTGGTGGCATTTGTGGGTGCAGCGGTATGACCGACCAATTAAACCTGACCCTTGTTACCGGCGGTGCCCGCAGCGGCAAATCGACATTTGCCGAGCAACTGGCATTGGAAATGGGTGGAGACCAGGTGACATACATCGCAACCCTGACCGCTGGCGATCAGGAAATGCAGGACCGGATAAAGACCCACCGCCTTCGTCGGCCGAAACTTTGGCAAACGCTGGAACCACCGACGACACCGATACAGGCCATTCCGATGGTCACCGGGGACGTCATACTGCTGGATTGCCTGTCCGGCTGGATTTCGACATTGCTGTTAGAAAACGAGAATTTGCCCGCTCCGGACTTTGACACCTTGGTGGACCGGTCAATTGAAAAACTGGTTGCTGCAATCGCAGGTTCAAACCGTCGGGTAATTGTCGTGACCAACGAGGTGGGCAGTGGCGTGGTGCCCGCAACGCAAATGGGCCGGATATTTCGAGACGCGCTGGGGCGGGCTAATCTCAGTATTGCGGGTGCCGCAGATGAGGTGATCGAAATCGTCGTCGGTATTCCTCGGCAGCTTAAGTAGAAGCCAATTAGCGATTAGTAGACCAGGGTATACCCAACCAGCACACCCAGCCCGCCAAGGTCGCCGGTAACATCCGAAAAATCGTTTTTGATACTGGAGCCTGAGTACCTGACGATTCCCTGGAACTCGCCAGGACCCAGTGGAATGGCAACACCGCCGAAATAGCGGGCGCCAAGTGCCGAACCCGAACGAACTTCCTGCGGTCCAATCTGGCCAAGGTCGCTTCGCGTTTCGAACTTGTAGTTGGCCCATGTCCATTCGAATCCGGCTCCCATCAGGATCGCCAACTTGCCGACGGGCAACGCATACATGCCGTTTAGCGACAGTGGTACCGCATTCAGGAACCACTCGGCCTCAAATGGACCAAGAACTGCATCATCCCGTTGCTCGAGTTCGGTACTCAAATACCAGCCTCCATCAATCAGAATGGACAACTGATCCGCGAGTACAGGCAGTCGATATCCAAGCTGCACGCTGACATTTGGCGTTTTCACATCACCAAACCCGTACATATAGCCGACAAGGATTCCCGTCGTAAATCGATCAACCTCGTTCGGATCGGCATCACTCGCATCTGGCATTTCATCAGAGTCGTCGTCGCCGGGGGCCGATCTTGCGGTTCCATTGTCATCTGGCGTAAACGACACAGTCAGCAACCCGCCACGTGAAGATTTGCTGGCGCGAAAGGATATCGACTGCCCGGCCTTAACAGCAAAGTCCTGTGAATGCGCCCGGGCTTTGTTAAACCCGGATGCCTCATGCGCCTGCCCGGAATCACGGGCGGTTACCGGAATTTTTTTCGTCGCACCGCCAACATCAGAATAGAGGACTGTTTTCAATGCTTTGCCGGCCGGAACAAACGCTCGATACTCGATGGTCAGTTTGCCGTCGGACGGGACCGTCGCCAAAAAACCGTTGTCGCGATCAAGACGGTACACCTGACCGCCCGAACCGGATCCGGTATCCTCTGGCACGCCCTGAACAACGGTCAGCGGCTCGGACGACCACGTCGGAGTCCCCGCCAGCAGGGCCGCGGTGGCTCCCGCCAGCAGTACGG
>JBFJWU010000022.1:0-17962 GCA_041623475.1 bacterium
CAACCACCGCATCCGGGTGGTCCATCCGTAGCGTCTAACCGGCGGTGTTGGTCGCCTGTTCGGGAAAAATCAACGCGTCGACATCAAAATCCCAGTTGCGGGCCTTGTCCAGCAACGGCTGCAGCTTTGTGTCTGGCAGCGTTGGCGTACGCGACAGGATCCAGAAATAGTCCCGACTGGGTCCGGTCACGACCGACACCGAATAATCGTCGGCGAGGTACAGGATGTTGTAGCCGCCGTAAAACGGACCAAAAAACGACACCTTCAGCCGCCCCTGCCCGTCGTCCCCGATCAGGTACGCCTTGCCCTCGGCCTGGCTCCATTCACCGGTTTCGGCATTGTAGCCACGATTGACCACGCGAATGCCCCCATCGTCACGGCGACTGTAGGTCGCCGTAACCTGATCCAGGCCCCGTTCAAACCGGTGATCGAGGCGGGCGATTTCGTACCACGCACCCAGGTACCGGTCTGGTTCAAAACCGGAAATGGTCTGCAACCCATCCGGCACGCCGGTACAGCCCGTCAGTATTATCGCAAGGGAAAACCATGTTCCACGTGGCCCAATGTTTTGACGATTCGTCATCATTTTCATGATTTGTCAGCCTCGATCTCCAGCGTTGCTCCAATTAAAATCACCGATGCAATTAAAATGATCTGCTCATCAGGCGACAGAATAGATTGTTCCGGACCATTGTCGTGAAACAGATCTCCCGCCGACTGGGCCGCCATTTGGCGTTTCACATTGATCTTTGCCTGGCCCGAACGAAAACTAATCCGTTCGGTCCTTCAGCCCGTCCAGCACTGCTGGATCATACTCATCCAGCACCTGGTTAAACTCTTCCAGCATTCCAGCCAGCTTTTCCTGATCAGGCGTCGACATAACATCGGACATCATTTTCGTAGCGATCCGGACACCAGCCAAAAAGACCCGGTCAAACAGTTCCTGGCCTTCGGCAGTAAGTCGTGCGATGACTTCGCGATCTGAATCGCAATTGCGTGTCCGTTCAACCAATCCCTGCTTTTCCAGCGCTGTGCAGATGCGTGTGACATTGGATGGTGACGTAATCATGTGTCGGGCCAGATCAGACATGCGCATCCCGTCGGTATTACCCAGGGCGGCAATCAGGTCAAATTCGGAAAACTTGACGCCAAGGCCTTCGATGGCCCTTTTCTGTTTATCACGAACCAGCGCATTGGCGCGCATAATGGCGCGCATCAGCCGGATCTGGGGCCGGTCGCGAACCGGTGTTTGCGAGTCGTCCATAATTAGAGAGTAGCATGGAACACTTCATTTGTGAAATATTAATAGGGAGAACAATTCCAGACAGGAGCCTCACATGAGCGACCAGGACGTATACGAACCGCCAAAGGTCTGGACCGACGACAGTTCCGGCGGCGGCAACTTTGCAAAAATCAACCGGCCCGTGGCGGGCCCGACCCACGACAAGGAACTGCCCGTCGGCGAACACGACCTGCAACTGTACTCGCTGGCGACACCAAACGGCGTCAAGGTCACGGTGATGCTGGAAGAACTGCTGGAGGCCGGCATTAACGACGCCGAATACGACGCCTGGCCCATCAATATCCTGGAGGGCGACCAGTTTGGCAGCGGGTTTGTCCAGGTCAATCCCAATTCGAAGATCCCGGCGCTGATGGACCACAGCACCAACCCCGCAACTCGGATCTTCGAATCCGGGGCGATCCTGGTTTATCTTGCCGAACGCTTCGGGCGATTCCTGCCAGCGTCAGGGTTGGCCCGCACCGAATGCCTGTCCTGGTTGTTCTGGCAGGTGGGCTCGGCGCCATTCCTGGGTGGCGGCTTTGGCCATTTTTACGCCTATGCCCCGGCGAAATACAAGTATCCGATTGATCGGTTTGCGATGGAGACCAAGCGCCAGTTGGATGTCCTGGATCGACATCTTGCAGGGCACGAATTTTTCGTCGGCGACGACTACACAGTGGCCGACATGGCGATCTTCCCCTGGTATGGCGGGCTGTTGTTGGACAACCTGTACGACGCAGCCAGGTTCCTGGATGTCAAGTCATACACCCACGTTGACCGCTGGGCACACCAGATCGCAGAACGTCCTGCTGTTCAGCGCGGCACTCGGGTCAACAAGGTCTGGGGACCAGAGGAGGAACGGGTGCCGGAAAGGCACGGCCCCGAAGATTTCAATCAATAAACCTGGATCTATTTGACGATTGCGTCCAGCACCAGCTTGAAAAACGTATCGTCGCTCCAGTCAGGGCCCTCGGCGATGGTGCCGGTCGAGCCGATGCCATCGGCGAACATGCCACCACCATACAGACCCTCTTCGGTATAACCGGAGTGATCGGGTTTCACGTAGGTGCCGTTGCGGGCGATCACCATGTTCTGTTCCGGGAATACGCCGACCAGCTGCGTATTGTATCCCAGGCCAAAGTAGGCGGATTCGGGCAGTGACGGGTAACTGTGTTCGTCATTGGGGCGGTTCAACCACCATTGCAGCCCATAACCGGGATTGCCGCCGGACGTTTCCTCGGTGGTCATGCGTACCCATTCCTCTGTCAGGATCTGCCGCCCCCCCCAGTTACCACGCTGCAAATACAATTGCCCGAATTTGGCAAAATCCCGTACGGTCGCATCGACACAGCAAAAGGTAAATGTATGGTCGTTGCCGTCTTCCCACCAGTCAAACTTGTCGAAGTTCAACGGGCCGGCCAGGCGCTCTTCGGCCAACTGCGTGGGATTCTTCCCGGTCAGTTGCTTGATCACCAGGGATAACAACATCGTATCGCCGCTTGAATAATTGAAACGGGTTCCAGGATCGGCCAATACCGGTTGGTCAATGGCAATTTCTATCGGGTTTTCCGCGACCACCAGGTCGGCCACATCGGACCGCTCGTCGCTGTCCAGTGCGTACACTTCGATCCAGTCCAGGCCCGAGGACATGGTCAGTACATCACGCAGGGTAATCGCGGCGCGTTCCGTGCCTTCCCACTCGGGAACAAACTCGGTCATGGGTATATCCAGTGACGTCAGGTGTCCGTCGCCCCAGGCGATACCGACCATTGCCGACGCAAAGCTCTTGCCGACCGACCAGGACGTGGCCCAGGCATCGGGACCGGAATCATCGGCATACCATTCGGCGACCAGATACCCGTCCTTTATGACCACCACACCCTGCGTATTCATCTCGTCCTGGAACGCGTACTCGCGCACCTTGTCCAGGATGACCGAGTCCAGACCAACGTCTTCGGGGGCTGCAGTCTGCCATTCGGGCCGGTCCCCCGCATCAACAGGCTCCAGGCTGCCACCCTGGCACGATACCAGCAATATCGCCGCTGTCGCGGTCATCAGTTTCTTCACGTTCGCCTCCCTGCGTGCTGACCGTGTTCGCCCCAACGGATCCTGACGGAACCTGATCCGTTGAGCGTTGCCTCCCGGCACCGTGGATCCAGCCAGAATCATCGCCGTTCCGTGCCCATGGAAAAACTATACACGCTTGTATACTTTTTATCATACTGCAGCCGGAAACCGGCAGCAGATGGAAATCGCGGGCGCGGACCCCTGGCCCTTCGGACCTCCCGCGCACGGCGCACCAGACCATTCTCGCCACAGGCGATACAGTCCATACTTTGTTGTAGTTCCGGTTTGGTTTGCAGGCGTCCCGGACGAACCCCGGTATTCAGTCGGCTTCAGGCAAAGCCACCGGACTGCAGGACCGGCAACAGGTCCTCGTTGTTGACAACGGCCTCGATGACATCATCCAGGATCCCCGCCTGCCGCATGCGCCGCGACACCTGATGGTCATCTCCAGCGCAAGGAAACAGTCGAACATTTGGCAGGACGCCATAAGCCGCTGCGTGGGCTCCGTCTAGCCGATGGTCGCGACTGTACAGGACCGAGATGTCCGTTGACCAGTCCATTTCTTTCATTGTCTGGGGAACATTAGAGTACAGTCCGTACCGCCAGCCGTAACGAATCATTCGCAAATAAACACCAATAATGGTTCGATTCGCAGTACGTGTTACAAAGCTTTTCACTGGATGAAATCCCGCCGCCGGCGCAAACGCCAGTACCGCATCGACGTCCAGCCACGCCCCGAACAGGCAGGCCGACAGGCCACCGCCGCTGTGACCGACAAAAACCGTTCGCGTCGGCCCGACACGGGCGATCTCTGCACCCAGGAACTCGGCCGTATCCGCAACCGATCGGCTGATGCCCGGCAAGCCACCGTGATACACCGACCGCGTCATGTCCCGCAGGAATAGCCGCTTGGCAGGCCAGTGCTCCGATACGGTCAGGAATTCGAATTTGGATTCCTGGCCTGGGCCAATGATCCCGCCAAAACAGACAATCAGGTTGTCAGAGTCGTGGTCGTAATGCCGCAGGACTGCGTCTGATTCAACTCTGGGGTCGTTGTTCCCCATCCGCTGCTGCCTCCCGTAGATCAATGGCCAGCCCATTCATTGAACCTGAATCCCTTCACAGACAACAACCGCATTTGACTGGATTGCACAACCCGACCGCCGCTCAGTAATGTAAACGATTCCGGGAATCAGGACAGAAGGAACAACCATGAGCCGAACGAGCTATCTGGAGACTGGTGCTGATGGGATCGTACGCTGTTGGTGGGGCAGCGGCGACCCGGATTACCAACGCTACCACGACGATGAATGGGGACGACCCGTCGATGACGACCACCGTCTGTTTGAAAAAATCTGCCTCGAAGGATTCCAGTCGGGGCTGTCGTGGTTGACAATCCTGCGCAAACGCGAGAACTTTCGCGCCGCATTTGCCGGATTTGACTTTACGGTGGTTGCCGGATTCGGCGACAAGGATATTGAACTCCTGCTGGAGAATGCCGGCATCGTCCGTCACCGGGGCAAGATCCAGGCGACGATCAACAATGCTGCCCGGGCACTGGAGCTGGTTGACGAGTTTGGCAGCCTGGCCGCCTATGTCTGGCGGTGGGAGCCACGGGAAAAGGAACCTCACGTCGGCAAGGGCGAATATTCCTGGCCGGTTCCCAGCGTGACCGCCACATCCAAAGCCCTGAGCAACGATCTGAAAAAGCGTGGCTGGAAGTTTTTCGGTCCGACCACCGCCTATGCGTTTATGCAGGCCATGGGGATGGTCAATGACCACGTCCCGGGCTGCCATTGCTACGACAAGGTCAGTGACCTGCGCCGCCGGTTTGGCCGCCCCGGATCCGACTGACCTGCCTTTACGTTTCAGGCGAAACGCCGACCGCACCCGTCAACCGGACCCCGACTGACAACCGACTGGCGGGCTGACCGTCGCAGTCATGGAGGAACCGGACGACCGCATCCAGTGATTGGTCACGGACAATTGCATCTATCAGGACATGGATGGGCTGGCCGGGCGAAAATGGCTTGCGGTACAGGACGTCAATTGTATAAAACCGCAGTCCTGACACGTCGTATCCGTTGCCAAACAACAGGTTGGCCACCTTGTCCTGAGCCGTATCCAGATAGACCCCCGTATTGACGTGATGATTAATGTCGGTCTGGTTGATATGGATGACCTCACGGTACGATTCACTGCAATCCGGATCCGGCAACACGAATCGTTCCAACGGCCAGGCCGGCGGGGCATCCGTGTCCAGCGACTGCTCTGACAGTTGCTGCAGTCGTTTCGGAATCTCGGTCAGTTTCCGCCGACCCGCTGGTTCAAACAGCCGAGTCAGCGCAATCCAGTAATCGGCCGAACCGACCTGCCGGTCGCCGTCCCCGGTGGTAAACAATTCACATTGTCCGTGGACGTGGACTTTGTCATACGGCTGTCCCGCAGTTCCCGGGCGCGTCACCAGGCTCAGCCGAGTGCGTCGCAGCAGCGGGGCACCGACGTCAACGGGACCAGGGACGACGGAGTATCGCAGGACATGGTTGACCGGAATGATTCCCGAGGCCCGCTGCTCCGCAAACGGCCAGGTTTCTTCCAGCAGTCCATAAATTGCATCGCCCGTGGCCTGGTTCAGATGGGCCACGTTCAAGCCACGTTCCTGGTTGACCATGCTCCAGCGGATCTCCCGCCGGGTTTCCTTTTCCAGAAATAGTTTGCTCACGTTGCCTGCCCCGAAACTGCGTTTTCGCTGCCTACATTATGACGCGTCCCACCAGCGGCTCAAAATGACATGCGTGCAATGGCCGCCTTGACGACCGGCGATCCGGCGCGTATGATACTGTTGATGATACAGTTGTCTCAAAATGCGGACACGGAGCTTGCAGGTGCCTGCGGCTGAACACGTCCTGACCTTGCACCGATCACTGGATGCGCGCCAGAGTGCCGTTCATGCCAGGATCCTGGCAACGGCCCGCGACCTGATCGGGCAGCACGGCCACGAATCGATCAGCATGGAGTCAATCGCCGCTGCGGCCGACGTATCCCGGGCAACGCTGTACCGTTACTTCTCGAACAGAGACCACGTCGTGTCCGAGGCGGCGCTCGACTGGGGGCAGGATTTGGCACCCCGCCTGGCCACAGCCGTGAGCAGCGCATCCTCACCTGCCGAGGTACTGGGCATCGCCATTGACGTAATTGTGACCGAAGCGACTTCAAATCTGCCGATGGTCCGCGCGACAATGATGGCGGTTATGGCTCAGGGCCCGGCCGCAGACGATTTTCGTGCATCGGTTCGCCAGCTGCTGGATTCGTTGTTCCCGAATGCATCCGGTAGCTTCGAAAGCGGCCCACCGTCACCGGTCACCATCCTTGGCCGGATACTTTTTGCCAACCTGTCGCTGCTCAGCGTCGGCGACATTACGGCGGAGATGTGCAAGGCCGAACTGAAACTGGTCGCGGACCGGGTCGTACTGCAGGCCGACCACGATTCCGACCAGCGATCACGGCCGGGATACGGATCGTGATTCTGCAACCTTTGTGGGATCGCCTGCTGGCGACGCTGGGCGCCGATTTTTTTGCGTTCCCCCTGTACTTCCTGATGACGATCGTCGTCGTCGTCGCGGCGACCGGTATCTTCTACTCAGTTCTGGATACGTGTGTCCATCACCGGGTTTCCGTCCGGGTCGTCGTCCTCGACGGGCTCAAGGTCATGTCCGGTTACATCGCAGCTGCCGCGTTGCTGTACCTTGGTTTTCTGGAAACGCGACTGGCTGAACTGGATGTGCCGGCGCAGGCACCTGCCCTGCCTGTCCTGGTGTTTCACGTCAGCGCGTTCATGGTCATTGGGGAACTGCTGACGTATGGATGGCATCGCCTTGAACACGGCAGCCGCCTGGTTTTTGACAAGGTCCATTATCTGCATCACTCGGTGGATAATCCGTTGACAGTCTGGACAAACTTTGTCGTCCATCCGGTCGAGGGCTTGATGGTTCTCGCCTGTTTATACGTCGTCCCCCTGGCCGTCGGCGCACACCCACTGACCGTGATGGTCTATGCTGCCGTCAACACGACGGTCATGGTGGTGACCCACAGCGGCTACGATTTTCGTTTTTATCCAACCTGGCTGTTCCCGGCAGCCAGCGGCCACGAATTGCACCATTCGGAGCGTCGGCCGACCAACCTGTCGGTGATCATGAGTTTTGGCGACCGGCTGTTTGGGACCTACGTCAAACCCCGTTCCAATTGAGTCCGGGCGATTGGCCGGATTTTGCCGGTAGTGCCTGCACGACCGGATCGTCGACAGGTATCCTGAATAGACGCTGACAGGACCGCCCGCACTTGACCGGGCTTTAACGTACAAGGACAAGGACACAGGCGATGCCCGATTCAGGAAATATCCGGGGCCGAACAGCAGTTGTCGTTGCAGCCATACTGGCCGCCGGGACCGCTGTCAGTTGCAACAAGGACGAACCAGTCGCCCGGCAGGTGGCAACGACGGCCAGCCAACCGGCTCCGAGACCTGCTGATACAAACAGCAGCATTCAGGACCTGACTCCGATCACGGTCTACAAGTCACCGACCTGTGGCTGCTGTAATGCGTGGATCGAACACCTGGAAGCCAATGGGTTCACGGTCCAGTCCGAGGACCGCGACGACATGCAGGTCATCAAGGACCAGCACGGTGTGCCCCGCGAACTGCATTCCTGTCACACTGCGATTGTCGATAACTATGTGATCGAAGGCCACGTGCCGGCAGACGATATCAAGCGACTGCTGGCCGAGACACCCGACCTGGCTGGTCTGTCGGCGCCAGGCATGCCGCAGAAATCACCGGGCATGCAACCGCCCGGCCTGCCGCCGTCCGGATACGATGTTGTTGCGTTTGCCGCCGACGGCGAAACGTCGGTTTACATGTCCTACGAATAGCTAGTCGGTGGCATTTAGTCCAGCTGCCGGGCCCACCAGGTCAATCGAACGCCAGGTTCCGGCACGAAACCGCCAGAACAAGGCCAGGGACAATAGCGCCAGATAGGCAACCAGCCACAGCATGACGGCGACATCGCCACCGCCCAGGACATTTACATGAATCCAGCTGCCGGGCACGAACCACACCCAGGCAAGGATGCCGCGGGCCCACATCGGCCAGGCGGTATCGCCGGCTGCCCGTAGCGATTCAGACAGGGTCATTCCCGCCGCATCAAACAACTGCCACGCGGCGGACAGCCCTAACATCCGCACACTGATCTCCAGAAATTCTGATGTTGTTGCCTCTCCTGTGAACGGCGCCAGCAACACGTCGGGAATCAGCAGATAGGACAGGCCCGCAAGCCCCATCCAGATCGCCGCTGTCCGAAACGTCAGCCAGACGATTCTACCGACATCGCCCTGTCGCCCCTGGCCAATCGCCTGCCCGACCAGGATCGAACCGGCGCTGGCCAGGCCAAACGCCGGCATGAATGCAACGGAATTCAGGTTGATCACAGACATCAACGCCGCCAGGCTGGTCGTGCCCAGACCGGCAACGACAACGTTGACGAAGGCAACAAATGCAAAGAACTCAAAGGACCAGTTCAGCCCCGAAGGCAAACCGAACCGAATGACACGCCGGAACTCCGCCCACGACAAGCGCGAGCGAACAACCCCGCGACCATGCCAGAGAAATGCGCAAACGAAACCCAGGCAGGCGACGCTGGTGGCGATAACGCTGGCAATCGCCGCGCCCCTGACCCCCATCGGCGAAAATCCAAGGTGCCCGTAAATCAGGACCCAGTTCAGGAAGACATTCAGCGTCATGGCCACCAGATTAGTCCGCATCAGGATTGCGGTGTTTCCCATGCCGCTGTAATAACTGCCCAATGCCTCGATTCCAACCGCGGCCCCTGTTGACACCAGCCGAATCGCCAGATAACTGTTCATCGCCGTTTCCACGGCAGGGTCGTATTCGAACCAGGACATTGCAACAGGCAGCCCTGGCAATAAAGCCAGCATCACAATCTGGGACAACAGCGCAATAATCAGACCGTACCAGCCAAACCGCCGGGCCCGGACCGCCTGCCCGCGGCCAGTCAACTGCGAGCTGAAGCTGGAGAGGATAAAAACGATACCCATCGGGAAAATAAATATCGAAAAAGCGTTTAGCCCCCCGGTGGTAACCGCAGCCAGGGCGGCCTCACCCAGGTGCGCAACCATGATCGCGTCGCACAATCCGACCACAGTCTGTGTCGCACGGGACACGATGATCGGCCAGGCAAGGTGCAGTAATGTACGCAGCTGGGACATTGGGTCTACACAGACGGGTGGGTGTTGGCTGGCAAAGTCTGGACAGATCAGTTTACTTGTCGACAATTGTGGATGTTACTTGCGTTGCTCGAGCCTGGACATATCGACCATACTGGTGACATCAAAGGGGCATTCCAGTGAAATTCAACGCGACAATTACCTGCCTTCTGACCGGACTGCTCATCGCCTGCAGCGACGAGCCAGCACCATCAATGGTTGCTGACCCGGTGGGCTGCCACTCTGATATTGGCATTGGCGACGTCGTTGACTTTGTTGACGATGTTGGCGGCTTTAACGAGGGCCTGACCTTTGGCCCGGACGGGATGCTGTATGTGTCATTGTTCGGCAACGACCACACGATCATTCGCCTGGCTGCCGACGGCACCAGTCAACGGTTCAAGACCCTGCCCGGGGCGCACGGCCTGGCCACCAGTGCGACAGAACTGTTTGCGGCAGGCCTCAATACCGGCGAACTGTACAGGGTCGACCTGGCAACAGGAGACCACAATGTAATCGCCACCGGACTGCGTTCGCCAAATTTTGTCCTGCCGACCCCCTGGGACACGTGGCTGGTATCCGATGTCAACAGCAGCACCCGTACCATTACCGAGGTGACGCCTGCCGGCGACCTGCGTATCTGGGCCACCGGTGTCAGCACCCCCAATGGCATGATCTTTTCGCCGGCACTGGATGCGATCTATGTCGCCAATACGTTCGAGCGGCCGGGTGTTGTCAAGCTGGCGGTCAGCCCCGACGGCAGTGCCGGTAACGAGATTGACTTTTTCCCCATGGCCGACGGGTCCACCCCTGACGGACTGGCCATGGACGCCAATGGCAATGTCTACGTCGTCCTCAACATTGCCGGCGAGATTCATCGCATCACGCCCGCTGGCGAGGTCACAAGAATTGCCGGGGGTCTGATCGGCGGCGCCAGCCTGGCATTCGGCCGTGGCGATTTTGATCACTGTTCGCTGTATGTGTCCAACCTGCTGGGCAGCAATATCTATCGGGTAGGTGTGGGCGACAGCGCCCTGGCCCCATAAGCTGCCTCGATGCATCCCATAACGCACCGGGAACCCTGACGCAAGGGGTTTTTCGTCGTTCTATTGCGCAAAATCAATTTTTTGTGCCGATTCCAACCCTACCCTGAATAAAGGACCGGCCCAGCCGGCTAATGATGTCGACAAGGGGGTCGCGATGATCAATCAGTTCGACGGTGAAGATTCAATTTTCCTCGCCATTGAAGGTCCGACCGCGCACCTGCACACCGGTGCCCTGGCGGTCGTTGACCCGACAGCATCCCCTGATTTCAGTTTTGCAAAGCTGCGCCAAATCCTTGCCGAACGTATTGTCGAGGTTCCAAAGCTGACCTGGCTGGTCAAGGAAGTCCCCCTTCAACTACACCGGCCTTACTGGATTGAGAATCCCGACTTTGACATTGACGACCAGCTCCACCGAATTGCCCTGCCTGGCGACGGTGGCGACGGCGAACTGGCGGCAATTGTCGGCGACATTCTCAGCCGGCCGCTGTCCCGGGACCTGCCGCTTTGGGAATTGTGGTTTATCGAGGGATTGAGAAACGGCCGGGTCGGCATCGTTATGAAAACCCATCACTGTCTTTTCGACGGTGTATCAGGTGCCAGCCTGGGCGAGATCCTGGCGGACCTGGAGCCCGACCCGCCGCCACGGAAACCGACGACGGGACAGTCACAACCAACACCAAAGCAACCGTCGATGTTTCGAATGCTGGCAGAAGGCACCCGATTTACAGCCGGCACGCCCCAGCGGATGTCGGAATGGATTCGCCAGCTGGCCCGGCGCCAACTGGCAACTGCCGTCGGCAAGCGGCTGAAAGGTCGGTCGCGGGGGGATACACCTCGCGTCGGGTTCGCCCCGCGGGCGGCATTTAACGGTTCGATCGGGGCCCGTCGCGGGATGCGGTTTGTCAGCATCTCCCTGAAATCAGTCAAGCAGATCAAGGATCATTTCGACGTCACTGTTAACGACGTTGTCCTGGCGATCTGTGGTCACGCCTTTCGCGTGTACCTGGAAGACCAGGACCGACTGCCCGAGCGGTCGTTGGTGGCTGGCGTACCGACATCAACACGCGGATCCGATGATGACTCGCTGGGAAACAAGGTGGGTGTCATGTCAGTTCCGCTGGCCACAGATACGGCCGACGATGTAGCCCGCCTGAAGTCGATCCATCGTTACACGTCCGCTGGCAAAGACCAGAACCGGAAACACGGTGCCGTAAACGTCAGTGCGATGGGTGATGTTATTCCGCCCCTTGGCATTCAATTTCTGGGCTGGTTGATGTGGTCGACCCGCCTGGATGGAATCCTGCCGCTCAAGGCAAACAGCATTATCTCGAACGTGCCGGGCCCGCCAATGCCGCTGTATATCGGCGGCGCCAAGGTCGATGCGATCTATCCGCTGGCACCGATCCTGGTTGGTATGGGAATCAGCATCACGATATTCAGCTACCAGGGCCAGGTCAATTTTGGCATCACATTTGACCCCGCACAGGTACCCCGGGCGGACCGGCTGGTCGACGGGATCAACCAGGGCCTGGCTGATCTGCTTAAAACTGTTCCGGCGCGCCAGCGTGCCAGAAAGCGCAGGAAATCTGCACCGCGTCCAAAAGCCAAACCGCGCAAGAGCTCGCCGACCGTCCGCAACGCAACGGCTGCGAGCTGAGCATCAATCAGCAACTGACAGAAGCGCGGGTTCGTTGACCCGGCTGGCTGGCAGGGTCGCCGTTGTAACCGGCGGCAGCAACGGGATCGGCCGGGCCATTGCCGTCGAATTGGGCCGGTCCGGCTGCGATGTCGCATTGATCGGCACCTCGCGGCAGAGACTCGACGAATCCCTCGGCTTGATGCCCGCCGATTGCGTCGCCCGGGCCTATCAGTGCGATGTGTCCAACCAGGAGCAGGTGCACGACACGGCAGCGGCAATCGAACACGATTTTTCGGCGGTTCACATTGTCGTAAACAATGCCGGAATTACTGCGGCGTCCAGGTTTCTCGAATACGACCTGGACACGATTGAACGCATTGTCAATGTCAACCTGCTGGGCGTGATCTATGGCTGCCATGCATTCCTGCCGCGGATCCTGGCGGCGGGCGGTGGGCACGTCGCCAATATGTCAAGTATGCTCGGTTTTTTTGGCGTCCCCAATCAATCGGCCTATGTGTCGACCAAATTTGCGATTCGCGGGTTCACAAATTCACTGTGGTCGGAATATCGTGGCAGCAACGTCAATGTGACAGGCATCTATCCAGGAATGATCCAGACCGATATCCTGGCCAGCGCCGATTTCAGTGATCACCGTGAAAAGGAAGCAATGTTGAATCTGATGGACCGTGTGGCGATCCCGGCACAGGATGCAGCACGCGCTGCCGTCCGTGGAATCCGCCGCAACCGTCGTGAGGTCGTCATCGGCAAAGATGCGCGGGCACTGGTGACGCTTAACCGGCTGGTTCCAAACATCGCCTACCACGCCGGTGCCGCCGGGCTGCGCAAGCTGAAAGAATATATCCACCGCACGAACTGAACCGCCCGGATACTCACACCCCTCCCGCCTTCCTGGCCGGGCGAAACATTCGCGGAACTCGCTGAACGTCGCCAACCCGCATTGCGCCAATGTCTGCCAGGTGGGCGCGGGCAGTTCTGCCCTGGCCCGCTGGTTCCACAGAGGAACGTCGCTGTCCCGGTAACGTCCACCCCGCTGATTCCAGCGGAGAATCACGCCGTGTCAAATCCAATACAAACGTTTGTTTAGTTGCAAATGAACGTTTTTATGTGTAAAATACGATCAAATGATGATTTCCGGACGTTTTTCAGGTCGGTATCATTCAACCGGGGTTCGCGGAGCCCGATAATCGCAAGGAGCACACGATGAGCAAGCTGGACACGATTACATTTGTTGATTTCGACGGCAACCCGCTCGTGCTGAAACCGGAGGACGACAGACTCGTGGTGGCATCGTTTGCAGGTCGCAGCAGTGCCGGACGGCTGGTCGGCTGGATGAATGAACAAGTTGACGGTTTTCGCCAGGCATTTCCCGATACCAGGATCACGTTCCTGAGTGTCGCTGACCTCGCCGAAGTTCCTCGGGCGGCTCGCCGGGTCGTCCGTCCGGTACTGGCCAAAGTGCTCGAACAGGTTCGCAAACATTCAATGTCGGCGGGTGTCGACCGCCAATTTGAATTCGTGCTGGCGCCGGACTGGACCGGCGACCTGCGACGGGCCTTCTCGGTTTCCCCCTCGCGCGATTTCCGAATTGTCATCGCCAGAGGTGATCGGATCCTCGATGTCCTGACAGAGCGGGATCCGAACCTGGCTGGGGCCTTGGTTGCGGCGATCGCCAAGGGAGCGGGCCAGTACTACTCTGCCGCAGCCTGACGTGTGCGGGGCGGGTCGCTACCCGTCCCGCACATGCCGTGGCCTGGTCCGAAGGTCCGTTCACTCGATCGTCTTTGTCGGGCGGAACCGTTGCCGAACCGCCCCAGGCCAACTGCTCCAGTGCCGCTGGTAAAACGCGGCAACCTCCAGAACCGACAAAGCAAGAAAATAGCAACCACCTGCGACGAGCGCAGCGCCAGACGGCGTCTGACCATCCAATCCAGTTGGCGCCATCGCAACAACTAATACAGAAATGCCAACCAACCACCGCTTCGCCAGTTGCCCAAGCTGGGCCGTACCCGTTTTGCCCATGATAAATCCGGTGTATGTCGCAACGGTCCCGGACAGAAATGCCAGGACGCCGGTGGTGCCACCGTCCCTGGCCACCGCAAATGACATGTAGAGCGCCATGAACGTCGCAAACAGAAACCACTGGTAAACCCGCCATCGCAGACGTTTGACCGGCACCAGGGTGATGATCGCCAGGAACGGAAATGAATGCAGGACCAGGAATTCGCTCCGCAACACAATCGCCAGGAAATCCGGCGACGCGATTGCCAATGCGTTGCCAGCCGATGCCACAAAGAAACAGATCGCCGTCACCAGCGGTGGCAGTGCGGCACCGACCCGGGCGGGCCAGCCAGGCAACGCCACGGCGAAATCTGCCTGCCTGGTGTTACTGTCTGGATGCGACTGTTTCTCGGACACGTTGTCCGGCACCGTCGCTGGTGTCGACGCAAACAGCGCGATCGCCTGCAACAGGATGACACTGACGACAACAAGTAATCCGGGAATCCCTCGTTCATCAAATGCGGCAAGGGGCGGCAGCACTGCAAACCAGCCGCCAAACAGAATCAGGGCCAGCCCACCGCCACGCGAAGAATCACCACTGGCAACGGACACAGCGGCAGCACGGATCACGCCCAGTCCCACCAGTGTAAAAACACTGGCAAACCCGACCGCACCGATGGCTTCCAGGACACCGTGCAGTTCAGCATTGGTCAAGCCAGTCCCACTGTCCATCGTCACAATCTAGCAGTCAGGTTGACCAGTTGCGGTGAAATCGGTAGGCTCGAATCTCAACACCACGGCAATGACCCGGTACGGGGATTGGAGCAGCGGGTCCGGTGCAAACAGTAAAGATCGACTTTCTGGACGGCGGCTACTGCACCCACCCGGAACGCATGACCATTACAGACGGTCGCTTCAGGTCAGTCAAGTTCCCGTCGATCTTCAATCTGATCAGGCATCCCGGACGCGGCAACATCCTGTTCGATACCGGCTATTCGCGCAGGTTTTACGAACAGACTCGAAATTATCCGGAAAAGCTGTACGCGCAGATCACGCCCGCATTCATTACCGAATCGGATGTTGCCGTCGCCAAACTGGCCCGGTTCGGGATCCAGCCAGACGACATTGACTATGTCATCCTGTCGCATTTTCACGCCGACCACGTTGGTGCCGTCGGGGATTTTCCCCGGGCCCGCTATATATACCTGCAATCTGCCTGGAACTACGTCCGCAGGCTGGGCCGAATCAGGGCTGTCAGCAAGGGGGTCCTGAAGGGCCTGCTGCCCGCCGATTTCACTGACCGCAGCCAGCCCATCGACGACCGCGCATTACAGGCCATCAACGAGATACCCTTGAACGACGCATTTACCCGGGTCTTTGACATCTTCGGTGACGGCAGCCTGTATGCGGTCGACCTGCCCGGGCATATGCGTGGCCAGATGGGCCTGTTCCTGCGGGACGAAACGACGGAACATTTCCTGATCGCCGACGCCTGCTGGCTAAGCCGTTCTTACCGCGAGCTGCGGCCACCAGCAAAAATTGCGATGGGTATTGTTGATGACGAACGAGCACTCAAGGACACATTGAAGAAGATTCATCAGGTGTATCAACAGCATCCGGACATGAATATCGCCCCGTCCCACTGCGGCGAGGTCTATCGTGACCGCGTCCAGCACAAAGCCGACTGGGGGACGACCGGAATGAACGGACTGGATTAGGGCCAGGTCGATGCGTCAGATACTGCATACCCAAATCGACATTGACGCGCCCGTCGATGTCGTCTGGGACATACTGACCGACCTGGAACGGTACCAGGACTGGAATCCATTCGTTTTGTACGCCCGTGGGACGATCCTCATGGGGGAAACCCTGCTGCTGAAGCCCCGGCTGCCCGGCAGCCGTCGTCAGTTGAAGTTCACGGCCACCGTAACGACCTGCGAGCCGAAAGTTGAATTCGCCTGGACCGGCATCCAGATTCACCCCGCGATTTCCGCCGGGGAACATGTCTTTCGTCTAAGACCATTGGCGGCAGATCGCACCCGCCTGATTCACGACGAGGTCTTCAGCGGCGTGCTCGCCCCGGTCGTCATGGCTGTAGGCGGCCGGCAAACCCGCCGGGGGTTTGAGCTGATGAACGAGGCCTGCAAGCTGCGGGCTGAACAGTATGATGCCGATGCCTGAACCGGTGGCGGGAGGGCCCGGCTTGCCCTCGTCAGTTTCCTTGCGCTTTATCCAAACGGGGGCCCGACTGAAACTCGTCTATCGACCGACCGAGGAACCTGTGATCTTTGGGCTGAAGGCAATCCCAACACGCGCCGCGGGGACCGTATTGACCTCGTAAGACATTTTTCGACCAGCTGGGACAAGTCCTATCATGCCTCCCCGGCGAACAAAATAGGGAACCATCCCGAATGTCAGGATTGGCTTATCCGCAACAGCACGGAGTATGCCGTCTACCTGTTTGTCGGCAGACAAATCCAGGAAAACAGCGTGTAGTTCCCAGCTTGCGGCCTGGTTCGGATTGGCTGCGACAAACTTGACCGGTCGGCCGTGAACCTGCTTATCCTTCGCGATTTGATTACCAATCTCTATCATTCCCGGGTCACCGACGACACCGACCAGGAAAACGTCTTCGCGACCGGCAATTTCCCAAGCCGCGTGATTCGACAGGGTCACAACGTAAAGTGAAACGACGCGCCGAACCTGATCTCTGGACGACGCCGCGGTCTGTTCTGACAGGACCCCCACTGCCAGAATAATAGCGCACACGGTCTTCACTGCTGATGGATGCATCATCGCCAATGAACCTAGATCTGAAAGACATATTGCAAAGCGAATGCCGCCTTGAAGTCCATTTCCAACTGCGGCCCGTCAACATTCTGGTAAATCGGAGCCAGAAACTCCCCGGACACCCGTACACCTTCAAGCCAGGATCCGGTCACAAGCGTGGTAAATCCAACCCCACTGGAAATCGTTGTCTTGCGACGCAAATCCGGATCGGCCGTCGGGACCATATCTGCGTTCAGAGAGGCATCTGCGCCCGAGAAATCGGCTTCAAAGAATCCGCGCAATGGAACAGTAAACGCGAGCTCCGGGACAGGCCCATATGCAAACCACGCATCCGTACGGTAACGGTTTCCGACTCGGTAACCGCGATCATTTTTGTGCAAGAAAAACAGGCATCCGGCCTCGCCGCCCCAGCCGAATTTACCTGCTTCTCCAAAATATGCACCTGCCAGATCAACCCCCACGGAACCGCTTCCGATCTGCATCGGATACGGCAATTGAATTGAGTTTCCACCACTCATTGGCGTGACGCCGCGTTTTGATATTGACCCTGTTGGCAGGGTCAACATATTGTGCAGCCCGAAGGTGTGCCGAATATCGATGCCAGTATTCCAGCTGATCACGCTGCCGATACCAGCATCCCCAGGACCTTTGCTTTCTGCGGTAAATCTGCTACCGCTTCGTGTGACGTGGTCCATTTCAAGGTCGACGAACGGAACCATTGCCATTAATGTCACCCGGTCCGAAGGCGCATACATTACACCCAACATGTGCATTGTCATGGTCATGGCTTCGGGCGCAATCAAGTACGTATCAAGGACATCCCGAACAGACAGATTGCTCGTC
>JBFJWU010000023.1:0-17721 GCA_041623475.1 bacterium
ATGACCTGTACCCATCTGCGCCGGAAGTCGATGCCGTCCACTACGACATCGTCGACAAGCCATATACTACATTGCAGGCCGTCTGGGCACCGAAACAACCTGATGCGGCGGCTCGAACCAGGATGGACGATCAACCAGGTCTGGTGACCCAGATATCGGAATACGAATCGCTGGGACTGGGGGTGGAACTGGTCGACGGCGAGCCCTGGATTGAACGAAATGACCTGGCGCCCGGCTATAAGTCGTATGCGACGTGGACAACAAACCCGGCCCACCAAAGCCTGCTGTATTTCTGGCAGTCTGCAGACCAGCAGTTAATTGACGAAGAGTCTCCAATTCGGTACGCCGGTGTTTACGTTCCTCCATTCCTGTTTGCCAGCGCCTATCGGCCGCAAAGCCACCTGACCACGCACGCCTGGGAAGCCCACGTTCGCACCGCACGAGCCATTGCCGAGGCAGGTTCCCGCAACTTCGATTTTTCGATCGTTACCGGGGACATGACGGACGGAGGCCAGGAGAATGAACTGCAATGGTTTGTTGACATCCTCAATGGCGGCGAAATCGATCCGGACAGTGGTGTCAACGATGATCCCATAGAGGGTCCCGGCAATGATTTCAATGATCCGTTTCTGTCTGTCGGAATCAATACACCGTGGTACGCCGTTATTGGCAATCACGAAACGTTATACATAGGCTCTTCATTGATGAACGACGAAATCGCCGCGGCGGCGGTGTCGGACGAGGTCTTCACCGAGGGTCTGAATGCGGCATTCGGTTTGCCGGAACCGTTCGAGGGCGTCGAGCCCGGGTATCGTGACGGAAGCCGACCGGACGCGCCTGTCGTAACGAGCGGCAAGTTGCCTCCGGATCCAAAACGCAAAATCCTGGACCTTCCCGAGGTCCTTGAATTCCTGCAATCGGCCGACGGGGAACCAGCCGGGCACGGATTGACCGCGGAACAGGCGGCAGCCGGCAACGGTGATTTCACGTTTGTCCCCCTCGTCGGGAAGCCGATCCGAGTCATTGCCCTGAATACGATCTATCGGGACGGGATTGGCGTCGACGAAAAACTGTTCGAATATTCCGAAGGCTTTGTTTCAACCGAGCAACTGCAATGGCTTGAACAGCAACTGACAAATGCGGAAGCTGCGGGGGAACTTGTTATTATTGCGACTCATCATCGTGCAGAAGATTTTAACGAAGAAAGCCCGATCAGTTGCGACGCGTTTCGCGAAACGGTAGGCAACTTCGATAATGTGGCCTTGCACATTACGGGCCACGGCCACAACGCAGATATTTTTCCAGATGATGATCCTGGCAACGATTCTGACGGCTGTGCCGAACCGGACTACTACGAGGTCATGATCGCCTCGACGGCGGATTTCCCGATCCAGAGCCGGATATTCGAACTGGTGTATGAAGGTGCAGGTTACCTGTCGATCTACAACACAAATATTGACCACAATTCGCCGGTCGGCAGTTTTGCCCATGAGGGGCGTGAGCTGGCAGCTGGTCGCCGGTTCTTTCAGGGGGCGGACTACCTGGAACTTTGGGAAAGTCGTCGCAAGAACCGCAATTTGATACTGCGGTACCGATTGCCTGACAATGTGGCTGATGAAATCGAATCGAACAACTGGCCGACAACGATCGAGTCAACATCGACGCTGGCTAACCTTGACGGGCCCTGACGCTCGGTCTGGAGCCCGGTTTGCCAATCGATGACGACGATGGTGCCAACCAGGTACACGGGCAGAAAATCCGCCTGACAAAGGCGTATGCGAACCAGGAGTTCCTGAACAGTCCGGACGGGCGTTCACTGCGCATTCTTTCTGAATTCCTCGAGCCCCAGGGACGCCTGCGCAGACACGATGTCGTCAATACGATTGTCTTCTTTGGATCGGCGCGCAGTATTTCAGCGGAAGAAGCGGGCGACGAACTGGATCGTCTGCGTTCCCAGGACCTGGATCCGGACAAAGTGCGGCACGGCGAGGAACGGATCGACCTGGGGCAGAGAACCGCAAAGTATTACCATTCTGCCCGTGAGCTTGCCCGACGCCTGACTGAGTGGTCCAAAAGCCGGTCCGACAATCCTCGCAACCGTTTTTATGTTTGTTCAGGAGGCGGACCGGGAATTATGGAGGCCGCAAATCGAGGTGCCAGCGATGCAAACGGTGTCTCGATCGGCCTCAATATCAGCCTGCCGTTCGAACCGAATGCGAACCCGTACCAGACAAGAGAACTGTCATTTGAATTCCATTATTTTTTTATGCGCAAGTTCTGGTTTTTTTATCCGGCGAGGGCTCTGATTGTATTTCCCGGCGGGTTCGGGACCCTTGACGAGTTGTTTGAGGTTCTTAACCTGATCACGACAAAAAAGACGACCAAGCAATTGCCAGTTGTGCTGTTCGGAAGTGAGTTCTGGAACGATGTCGTCAATTTTGACGCGCTCGAACGGTGGGGTGTGGTTAGCCCGTCGGCCAGGCAGTTGTTCCGGGTCTTCGACAGCGTTGATGATGCGTTCGAATACACCACCGCCCGATTGGGCCAGCTCTATCCTGTTTGACCAGCGTTTTCCGACCCAGGATGATACGCTGACTTCCAGTCGGCGAAAGGAAGCCCAATCATGGATTTGTTGACCGCATCAGCCACGCAGATCGCCAGCGGAATTGCCGGCGGCCAGATCAGCTCTCGTGATGCTGTTGAAGTTCATATCGCGAAGATCAATGAAATCAACCCGGTAATCAATGCGGTCGTTGCCGATCGTTTTGAAGCTGCCCGCGCCGAGGCGGATTTGGCCGACCAGGCCATTCGAGATGGCAAACCAACCGGCACGTTTCATGGTGTTCCCTGTTCGATCAAGGAATGTTTTGCGCTGACGGGAATGCCGAATACGTCGGGTCTGGTGGCCAGGGAGGATTTTCGTCCGGATGTTGATGCTACGGCGGTCCAGCGTTTGCGGGCAGCAGGGGCGATCCCGCTGGGAGTTACCAATACGTCAGAGCTTTGTATGTGGATGGAGTCAAGCAACCGGGTCTATGGGCGAACGAATAATCCGTACGATCCGGCACGGATCGTTGGCGGCAGTTCCGGTGGCGAGGGCGCAATTATTGGAGGCGGCGGAACCCCGTTTGGACTTGGGTCGGATGTTGGCGGGTCAATCAGGATGCCGGCCTTTTTTAATGGTGTATTTGGGCACAAGCCAACGGGGACGATGGTTCCGGCGACGGGACAGTACCCGACAGCCAAAGGTGACGCATTGCGATACCTGACCACCGGGCCATTGAGCCGGCGGGGTGAGGATCTGTACCCTCTGCTGAAAATCCTGGCCGGACCCGATGGCAACGATGAACGCTGCACTGAATGGCATCTGGGCGATCCGCGTGATGTCAAACTGGAGGGCTTGCGCGTGGTTTCCGTCGCCGGGAACGGGCGGAATCGAGTCTCACCCGATCTGTCACAGGCGCAGGTTGATGCGGCATCGGCCCTGGCCAGGAGCGGGGCACTGGTCACGGATGCCCAGCCGGAGGCGTTGCGTTACTCGTTCGATATATGGTCGTCGATGCTGGGCAGCGCCCAGGGGCGGGATAGCTTCAAGCGCGACTTACAGCGTTCGGCAGCGGGGTTGTGGGGGCAGCTGTTGTTGTGGATGTTCAGGGCATCACCGCATACACTGCCGGCGATCCTGCTGGGATTCACGGAGAACATCGGGTTCTGGACTCCAGGCCGGACCCGGAAATTTATTGATCTTGGCCATCAGTTGCGGGCCGAACTGCAGGAATTGATCGGTGACGGGGTGATGCTGTATCCGTCGTACGCAATGCCTGCGCCCAAACATTACCGTCCCCTGAATTTGCGCTTTGACTGGGTATACGCGGCAATCATGAATGTCATGGAATTCCCGTCGACGCAGGTCCCGCTGGGCCTGAACGACCGGGGCCTGCCGCTTGGCGTGCAGGTTGTCGGGGCGCCAGGAAACGATCACATCACGATCGCGGTCGCATTGGAATTAGAGCGTCAGTTTGGCGGCTGGGTGCCGCCGTGGGGCGACCAGGCGCGTGGATCCTGATTTTGACGTCGTCGTCATTGGCGCTGGTCTGTCGGGCCTGACAGCCGCAAGGGCGTGTCAACAAACTGGATTATCATGTGCCGTTCTTGAAGCCAGGGATCGGGTCGGTGGCAGGTTATGGTCGGCGCCTGCCGGAAATGCCGTATTTGATCGGGGCGGGCAATGGGTCGGGCCGGGGCAGCCCCGGATACAGGGATTGATCGACGAGTTTGGATTGACCACGTACCCCGTATGGCATCAAGGCCGTGCGACGCTCGAGCTGAATGGACGAACCAGTACATACACTGGAACTATTCCAAGGTTGTCCCCGTTGAAACTTATCAGGTTGCAAATGTTGATCAACAAGATCGAGCGTTTGCGCAAGACCGTTGCTCGCGACCAGCCCTGGCTGGCGGACCGTGCCGCAGAATGGGATTCCTTAACGGTTGCCAGCTGGATCCGGAAGCAAACAGGCATGACTGATGTCCAGGCTATGCTTGAACCAGCAATGAGGACGATTTTTGGAGCGGATTCCGGTGAATTGTCGATGTTACACGCGCTGCACTACATCAATTCCTGCGGTGGGCTGATGCCGTTGATCGAAATTGAAGGTGGCTTCCAGGAGCGACGAATAGACGGGGGGGCCCAGCAGGTGTGTGAGCGGCTGGCTGACAGTGTCGGTCGCGACAGGGTTTTGACCGGGGTCCCGGTCAGGGAGATCCAGCAGGGCGACCGGGTCGTTACAATCACGGCCGGTGACCGCAGCTTCACCGCCAGGGCAGCGATCGTGTCGGTGCCGCTGGCCATTGTTGACCGCATTCATTTCAGTTCCGCGTTACCGGTTCTCCGGTCACAGTTGACTCAACGAGTTTCCGCTGGCGCGACGGTCAAAGTGTTGTTGACCTACGAGCGTCCGTTCTGGCGGGATCAGGGATTGTCCGGGGAAGCCGTCAGTACATCCGGTCCGGTTTCCGTTGTCTTTGACAATTGCAGTAAGGATGACCGCCAGGCAGCGCTTCTGGCATTTGTCGTCGGCGACCCTGCTCGAGGCTGGTCTGATCAGCCCGACCAGGTCCGGCAACAGACGGTTCTGGCATTTCTGGAAAAATGCTTTGGACCAGAGGTGCATTCATACAGCAGTCTTGTCGAGACGGACTGGGCCGCCGAGCAATGGTCGGGCGGCTGCCCGACCAACAATTATCCGCCCGGGACATTGTCAACATTCGGCCCGGCGCTGCGGGCCCCAGCTGGCCGCATTTACTGGGCCGGGACGGAAACGGCGCGGATTAATACCGGTTACATGGATGGCGCAATCGAGTCCGGGTTAAGAGCCGCCGAAGAGGTTGCGGTGTCGTTGGGTCGGCTTGGTACGAAATGAGCGAACGAACGCTGAACCGCAAGGAAAAGAAAGCCGCGACGCGGCGCGCGATCAAGCGAGCGGCTCGCAAATGTTTTTCGGATGCCGGTGCCGAAACGGTGCAGATCAGTGATATCTCCAGCGCAGCCGGTGTTGCCCACGGAACGTTTTATGTGCACTTTCCCAGCAAGGCGGATCTGCTGGACGAGTTGCTGGCGGATTTCAACGACGAGATGGTTGCACGGCTGGCGCCAATTACCGTTGAGTTTCAAACGGAAAACCTGGATGAGCTATTGCAGGATGTCGCGCGCGTTTTTCTGGACCATTGGCTCGAGAATCGAGGGTTCGTCCAAGCCTATGCGCAGGTGTTAACCGGGGGAACGACGCTTGACGCTCTGACCGGCGGCATTAATCCCCAGATGCAGTCGTTCCTGTCCGCCGGTTTGCAAAATGTCGACGGTACCGGACAACATTCCTCGGCCGAGATCCAGTTGGCCATTCAGGCTTTGCTGGCCAGTTGGATGCGGGTCGGGTTACAGGTGTTGTTTGCCGGTGTCGAGCGTGACGCGGGTGTGCGGGTCCTGAGCTGGCTAACCCGTGGGGCGCTGTTGGAGATGATTGGACCAGATCAGTCACGAAGCTAGCCGGCTGGCAATCCATTGCCGAGTCGCTTCTGCATCGTGATTAATGTCGTTTACGTATATGGGATTCCCGAATTCGATCTCGATTGTTCCGGGGCGGATCGCCAAAGTGCCAGGTGGCCAAAGCTGTCCTGTATTTCGCAACGCGACAGGAACGACGGGTACCCCCAGTTTTTTAGCAAAATAGAATGCACCGGTTTTGAACGGACCAATTGTGTCGGAACTGGAACGGGTTCCTTCTGGCGCGAAGTAAACCGGGTAGCGGCCGGCGATGCGCCCTGCTGATTGGTCCAATGTTTCCCAGGCATCTGCTGGCTTCCTCCGATCGATCAGGATATGCCCAAGCTTTGTCCACGCCAGCCCGAATACCGGGATTCGGCCAATTGACGCCTTGCCGACGAACCGGGGCATTTTTCTCAGGCAAACGACCAACGCCATGCCATCCAGGATCGACTGATGATTGCTGACGTATACCGCTAACCCGCTGCGGTCGAATTTGTCAGTGCCGACGGCCATGACCCTGATTCCCAGGATCCACAGTACGACCCGAAGCCAGATCCGGGGCATCGTGTGGTCGCCGACCCACGAACCCAACGATACAGCGGTCACAGCGACGACGGCCAGGATCACAGACCAGACAACAGCCAGCAACATCCGGATCAGGCGGATCGGATGGAGCAGCAGGTCCTGCGCGATTGCCTGAAAAACCGAGCGACGGCGGGAATTTGAAGGATTCGACATCATGTCACGATTCCACAAGTCCGACTGACAATCAAAGGAGCCGTGATGATTACACATATTGTCTTTTTCAAAATGCAGGATTGCACGGAAGAAAACCTGACAGAATTGCAGGATTGCCTGCTTGGCATGGACGGCAAGATCAACGAATTAGTTCAGATCGAAGTCGGAATTGACATCGCCAGGTCGGGCAGGGCCTGGGATCTGGCGCTGCTGACCCGGTTCGATTCGCGGGACGAACTGGATGCCTACCGCGATCACCCGGTCCATCAAGAGGTTCTGAAAACCGTTCGTGTGCTGACCAGCGAGTCCGCGGTCGTCGATTACGAATCCTGATCTAGGGCAAGTCGAACGCCAGGATCGCGTCCGAACCCGACTTGCCGTGGCAGGCAGATGTTGCGCAGCCCCCTGCATTGACCCCGAAAAATACCGGTTTGAGGTCGGCGTTGGTTTCCATGTAGAACCACCCGTCACTATCCTTCGACATGGCCGCAATCAGTGTCAGCGTATTGCCGTCCCAGCCGTCCTTGACGACGATGGATCCAACCGGCCATTCGGAACGGCCAGTGGATCCGATCGCCACGGCCAGTTCGGCATTGACATAGATGTCGACCTCGGTCCCGTGGGGGGCTTGCGTAGGTTGACGTTCTTCGTAACCTGGCGCGCGTTGCCATTTTTGATATTCGGCTTCGATGATCTGTTCCAGCAGCACGGCAGCGCGTTCCGGTGCGGGTAGATCCGTAACTGCGGTTTCAGAACGTGTTGCCTGGTCTATGATCTCCTGTGCCGCATTTCTCGACGATGCCGAGTCGCCGCATCCGACAATTGATATCAGCAACACGAGTGGCAGGATTACCATTGCCAGCGCGGACTGATGGCTGGGGCATTCGAGGAAGTTTGCCAGATACGCGGGGGCCTGGTCACGATCCACTCAGGTGCCCTGTTAATCTATACGTTCTTTGCAAGGGAAGTTGCCAGACGTGCAACTGCAGGGGGGGGCGACACCCGGGGAAACCAATGGACGACGTAAAAGTACTGATTGTTGATGATTCGAACGTATCCCGGTCAGCAATGAAGGCCGGGCTTCGCCGGATCAAGGGCCGTCGAATCCGGGTTACCGGCGTTGCGCGGCAAGGCAAGGAAGCCCTGTTTTTGATGAAAAACGGGTCGCCGGATCTTGTCCTGTTGGACTTGAACATGCCGGAAATGGACGGCGTTACGTGTCTGGAAGAGATGCTGAAGATCGACCCTGATGTGGCTGTCATTGTTGTATCGGAGATGGCTGAGTCAGACGAAGGCGACCGCTGTCGAGAACTGGGGGCCATGGCCGTTCTCAGTAAGGCGAAGTTGACGGTAGACCGTCTGGCAGAGGCGATTGAGTCCGTGTTGCCCAAAATCATGGCTGCACGGCTCAAAAAGTAACTCACTGCGTGTTCGGCTAACCGGTTTTCGCCTTGGCCGACTTCGAACGCCTGCGACGAATGGCCGGGTCGCCGAAAACTTCGTCCAATACCGGGCGTAAGGCTTCTGTCCAAATCTGATAACCATCCTGCGTCATATGCAGGCCGTCAAAGCGATACAGGCGTCGCGGTGGTTTCGCTCGATCACCGATCATTGGTGTCGCCACATCGACATAGTACGAGTCCTTGAATTCGCCGCACAGTTGCTGGATTTCGTCGTTGAGGCGGGCCATCCGCGGCCATTGTTTGATTCGCAATCGAGACGGTTTTACAGACAGCAGAATGATCGGAATATTCGGAAGCTCCGCGCGTATTGTCCTCAGGCAAGACCTGAAATCGTCGGCAACCCTTGCGACCGATTTTCCAGAGTACTTACCCAGATCGTTATCGCCTGCATAGAGAACGACCCCGATTGGTGCGTATTTGTAAACAATCCGGGGAAGGTAGTGTGTTACATGGCTCACGTGGGCACCGCCAAATCCCCTGTTCAAAACAGGGTAGGGCGCCATATCGCGTGCCATTGTGTTCCAGAACCGGATACTGGAACTGCCCGTAAACACAATCGGATTCTGCGGCGGGCTCGATTTCAAATCCGCGGCGTCGAACGCATCAATTTCACGCTTCCAAATGGTCGGTGGCTGCAAGGCCCTGAGGGCCTTGTTGCGCTGTTCTGACAGTAATCCGGGCACGTTCAAATCAACCTAATCGCAGGCCCGTGGTTCCTCGGCAATGACACTGTCGACAGTGAAACAGCCGCCAGAGGGCGCATAGAAGATCATTTCAATATGCCATTGACCTGATTGCAATGCCGGGTCAACCGATGCCTCGTCGCTGGCGAATCGTGCGCACTCCCACGTGCACACGACAATGTCACCTATCGAGCCGGCGTTAGGCCCATACTCCAGTCGGCCCTGATATGGGCCGTCGTAAGCGTCGGCATTGCACTGGGTCTCGATACAATTTCCGGCTTCGTCCTGATTCAAATAAACGATCTTCCGAGCGTCAGAAATACCAGCATCGACGGCATAGCTCAGCGGGTTGAAACCGATGCCGGTGTCTTGCTTGAAATCGCCGCAGGCATTCAAAAAGGTTGCGACTGCCAACAACGCAGAATAACGAAACGGTTTTCCGTTCGGATAATTCGGCAACTTTAACTCCTGCGCTGCGCCCGGGTCAACGCCCGACAAACAGGTTTGTCGGGTTAATTACTGTACGATTTACAGTGAAACATTTACAACTTAAACGATACCTTATATGATAATCGCGATCAGCACGCGATTTTTCCACCTGCGGTTTTTGCCTGGCTGAATAGATGCCTTGTCGATGCCATGCTGCGTGCTTTTATCTTTGAACGTTCCGTCGATATGCGTGTGAGTTGTCCGGTGGGGAGGCTCTTCATTTTCAGGTTGATGCTAGTTCTGGGGCTTGTTGTCCAATTGACCGGTGGCTGTGCACTGAAGGTTGTCTACGGGCCTATTGAAACCCGGGAGCCTGAAGTTGTTTCGCAGCGTCACGAGGTCAGCGACAGGTCGCTGGTCGCGGCCATAGTGGAACTCAGGGAACAGAATGGTCGGGCAGAGGCCCGGATCGATCCCGCTTCTCTGAATTGCGATGTCGTCTTGACCGAGCGCGGCGAGGCGACCCGCACAATTTATAAGGAATTGACGCGTCCAGACAACGCCCTTAAATGGATCGGCTATGGCGGTGCTGCATTATCAGCTGTGCTCGTCGGAACCGGAATGGCACTGGGCGGGGACCCGGGACATGGATCAGCTATTTTTGCGGCTTGGGGATTACCACTCGTCGGCCTCGGGTTATTCGAAACCTTGCGGACCGGCCAGGAACTGGAATACCTTGAAAACGCTGAGTTAGAGCGGGTCCTCCCGGACCAGAGCAGATGCCCGGAATCCGATGGCATCGTCATTGTTTCTTTCGAGCGCAATGGTCTGGAGTTGGCTGCCTCGAAGCTTTCCGCCCGCTGGGGTGTCGTCGAGGGCTTGGAACCAGCTGATCTGCAGGAGCCGTTTGTCAGCAGGGCAGCTGATGGTCGCCTTGTGGTCGCATTGGCAGATCTGCCCGAACCTGAGCCAGAGCCCGAACCTGAGCCAGAACCGGAGCCAGAGCCAGAGCCAGAGCCAGAGCCCGAACCTGAGCCAGAACCGGAGCCGTATACGGCCTGCGAGCAACAGGGAAGCAAGACCTCGACGCTGGGCTGGTTGCCAGACCAGTTTTTTACGCAACCTTCGCGCGAGTACGTCGTTAAACCTGGAGACTGGTTGTCAAAGATCAGCAAGGAACTATTTGGTGATGTCCGGGAATTCTGGCAGATCTATGAGTTTAATAACAACCGGTTGGATGATGTCAATGTTCTGGATCCGGGGCAGGTCATTCGGCTACCAATCGAGCCCCGGAAAATTGCCCAATGGAAAAAGATCCTGCCTGTTGCCTGCCGCCAAATCGTTGAATGAGGATTACAGACTAACCATAAAAACGCCGGGTTCTTGCTGAGCCAAAACAGTTGGTATTTGTGGTTGTTTGTGACCCCGGTCACATCATTTTTCCTCGAGTTCGCGTTTTTTATTTGGTACGATATACGGTCATTTCACCTGTAGGGGAGGGTCGATGCGCGGTCGTGTTTACGCCAGAGTTTGTCTGGTTGTTGTAGGTTTGTGTGCCCAGGCATGCAGCGATAGCGGACCTGAATTGTTGGGCGGTAGTGCTCAACGGTTTGTCAGTGCGGTTTCCGAAACCAGCTTTATCCGTGGATCAGTTGAGCTTTCCGGGCCCGGCGCCTGCAGCGGTGTCCCAATTTCGGTTCAGGGACCTTCGTTTGTCACGGACCTGACGACTGTCGAAAACGGCGATTTCGTATTAGAGTCATTGGCTCCCGGGGCATATTCGGTGCGTATCAGGCCGGATGGATACGACTCGTTTGAAGATGTTCTGATTCTTGACGGGGCCGAAGGAAAAGATCTTGGCCTGATTGCGCTGCAAAACGAAACCGTTCCAATTGAGGGCACGGTGTTACTGGCTGACGGTGCCAACCCGGCGGGATCCAGTTTCTCTGTCAGCGGTGAGGTCGACCCGTTTATCCCCGAAGGTGTCGAATGTGCAAACGACGGCGATCTTGGCAGCTTGATTCAAGAGTCGACGGTTCTGGTCGACAGCGACGGTGGTTACGAGGCACGGGTTCCCCGCAGGGGGCGTGGCGTAAGGACCGTTGCCCGTCGCAATGGCTATGCCGAGGTGCATTCGGATGTGGATGAGACGCGACTGGAATCTGCGACCGAGTCCGAGCCTGTTTCGTTGGGCGATACGGTTCTGTATCCATTGACCGGGTTTGTCAATGTTGTTGGCGGGACGATCCATAATACGCCGGATGTCTCGCTGCAAATCAGCGCTTTTAATGGTGTCAGCAAGATGTCACTGGGCGAGGTCGACACGTCCAGTGGTCTATGCAGTTATGAACCGTGGATAACCTATTCAGCAGTGACAAACCACGTCCTGTCCGTTGGCGACGGCAGCAAGACAATATGTGTTCGAATCCGGAACGAATTTGACCAGGTTTTGGCACTGCCTACCGTTTCCGTTGTTATCGATACCAAGGCGCCATCCGGCAGTTTGCTGATCGATGGCGGGCTTGGATCGACCAATGATGAAGAAGTCGTCCTTAACTTGACGGCTGGTGATTCCGGTACAGGTGTTGATTTTATCCGCCTCGGGAATTCGCAGACGGAAATGCAGGCCAGTGAATTGGACTTTGTCGCAGCCAGGAACTGGTTTCTGGATGTGTCGCCATTTGCACCACCGTTAACAGAAACCGAGCAACTGGAAGGGCAGCGAACAGTCTGGTATCAGGTTGTTGACCGTGCTGGAAACGCGTCTGTGCCCGTGTCTCAGTCAATCTACCTGGATAATGTTCGACCGTACGCTGCGGTAGTGACGTTGGCCAGTGGCCTGGCCGCGACCAACGTTGCGCAGATCTCAGTGACACTGTCGCAAATCGGGGCGACCGAAATGAAAATCAGCCAGAACCCGGTTTTCGCCGGTGCGGCGTGGTTTGAGGTCACCGGTGCAATTGACTTTTTCCTTACCGGATTGGACGGTCTGCAGACGGTTTACGTGCAACTTCGTGACAACGCGGGCAACCAGTTGGAATCGCCCTTGTCGTCGTCGATTATCCTTGACCGTACAGCCCCTGTTATCGACCAGTTTACGATTAACGGTGGCGACTTTTATGCCAATTCAACGACATTGAATTTTGACCTGAATGTGTCAGGTGACCCGGCGACCGTAATTCTTTCAGACGAGTCGGGGGCGATCTATTCAGGCACGTTTTCGCCGAACTTGACAGATACGGTTAGTGCGGGAGAAGGAAACCGGACTGTCCTGGTCAAAGTTGCCGATGCGTTGGGTAACCAAAGCATTTCAGCATTTGACACGATCTGGGTCGATACGGTTTCGCCAGGTGGCCAGATTCTGATTGAAAGCGGCGATGAGTTTACAAAAGACGGCAACCCTGCGATCAACCTGTTTGCGTCTGACAGCGGCAGTGGAATCAGCCAGGTCAGAATTGCCAACGTGGCCTCTGGGGACCTGGCTGCGGCAGCCGTGGCTGTTGCGGCCGCACCGCTGGTGCCTTTTGAAAACACAAAGATCTGGACGTTGGCTCCGCCGACAAATTCGTTTGAAGGTCCCAAGTATGTTGCCGTTCAATATTATGATAATGCGGGCAACCCCAGCCCGGTTACCCTGGATTCCATCCAATTCGACGACCTGCCGCCGCAGAACCTGGCAATCCTGATCGAAGGTGGTGCCCAGTTCACCCGCCTGGATACGGTGGGCCTGACTATTAGCGCGGACGGAGCGGACGAGATTCGCCTTTCCAACCTGGGAACGTTTGGCGGTGTTGCCTGGGTGCCGATGCCGGTGGGTGGCGTCGTTTCCGGTTGGAAGCTGGACGGTGGCGAGGTTGACGGTACGAAGAGTGTCTTTTTCGAAGCAAGGGACCAGGCAGGAAACGTTGCGCCGGCGGTAGCCGACAGTATCTACCTCAAGGTTACCGAGCCATCAATTTTGGGCGTCTTCCTGAACGGCAGCAACGCCGGATATCCATATATCAACACGTTTGCGACCGACCTGACGATCTACGCGATCGGCGCTGCACAGAATATTTCGATCACCCAGCTGGGCGGCAATTCCTTTCTTTATGATTTTGTTACAAACGGCACCAGTGAATTTGTTAATTCACCTGTGGCTGTCACGTTGGCGCCTCTGGGGCTGACCGGGGCAACGGACGGATTGTATTCCGTTTCAGTCACTACCGCCGACTTTTTCAATTTTCCGAGCCCCGTGGAAACGGGCGAAATATTTATCGATACTATCGCACCGGCGGTTACGGTCGTTACGATAGAGGGCGGTGCTACGGTTACGAATTCGACGATCGTCGAGATCGACTTGACAGACGCGGGAGATTTACCGGACGGGGATGGCGACGCAAGCGGGCTCAGATACATTCGCATCGCAAATTCAGCGGCGACGGTATCTGACGCAACTGCGATTGCGATTACGGCAACGACTTTGTATACGTTGTCGCCAGCGCCGACACCGGGTACGGAAGAAGTTCACCCGATTTTTGTCGTCGTCGAAGACCGAGCCGGAAATTTGTCGAATGTGTATTCAACGGCAATAACGGTTGACCTGTTACCGCCATTGGTTACGTCGTATTCCGTAAATGGCAGTACAGAAAATTCTCGAATTGCCGCAACCGCCATTGACGTGGAATTTGTGCAAGTAGATGCGGTGGATATGGTTATTGGCGTCTCGCTGACCAACAGCTGCGAGGATGCCAAGGTCATGTACGACGGTGCATTCAGTTCTCCGGAAACCATTGCCCTTAGCAATGCGGTTCAGGCTGGACAGGAAGCGGACGGATTTAAGCGATTTTGCGCGACCCTGATTGATGCTTATGGCAATACCACAGAAGTCTATGAACTTGTGGTGGAAGTGGACCGAACGGCGCCGGATATCAGCAACGTCGAGTTGCAGGCAAACAATGATCCGTTCCACACGACAACGGTTATTCCGATTAATTTTGACAATCCGGATGGAACGGCATACCAGATCGCGGTATTCAAGGGATCCAGCGGTTCTCCTTTCTTCGGGCCTGTGTTGATCGGGTCGATGCCCGTAAGCGTTACCCTTACGGCGGGAGACGGCGTTTACTCTGATGTCAGTATTCGGGTCGCTGATGATCTGGGTAACACAACATCAAAGATCAATACGATCAATAGTATTAACCTGGATACGGTTGCACCGACTGGCTCCGTTTCAATAGCTGCCCAGTCGGGTTTTCCCAGGACAAATACAGAGCAGGTAGACCTGACATTCGTGTATGCGGACCCGGCATCCGGTGCACCGCCTTACAAAAGCGATATTAAAGAAGTCCATTGGGCCAACAGTCTCGGCGATTTGCTGGCATTGCCTGCGGTGGCGGCCGGCAGTGGTTCACCTCAATCATACGTTTCGTGGTTCCTGGATGCCGCTGCGGCAGGTACGGAAGAAGTGCGGACAGTCTATTTCCGGGCGCTGGACAACGCCGGCAATTTCGGCAACGTTGAAACGGATTCGATTGTAATCGATACTCTGTCACCTGAAGCTACGGCATACACCATTTTGCCGATTCGCAGCGGGCTGGCGGCGACCAACTCGGTAAATGTGGTGGTGAATCTGGATTTCGCCACCGATACATTGTCAACCCTGGATGCAATTCGCGTTTACGAAGGTAGCGGCAGCTGCGCAGGTGCATCTGTCACTATCGGACCGGCCAACTCTTATGCATGGACAATGGATCCGGTCGATGGACAGCAATTTATCAGCTTCGTTTTGGAAGACATTGCCGGAAATAACACAGCGTCCTGTATATCGACCACTGTTGTGTTGGATCGGGCCGCGCCCGCAGGTTCCGTTGTTACGCCGATCCCGGGTTCGCTGGTGGCGGCCTTCCCGGGAACGATCACGGGCAACGCGGCAGACACGGCCGGTGCATTCGATGCGGGCGTCCAGCTGATTGAAGTATCGATCGAGGATCTGAATACCGGCAGGTTCTGGGATGGGGCCGAATTTGGGTCCAGTGGGCAGGTTTATCTGGATGCCTCGGGGACAACGGTATGGAATCTGGGCGGATATTCTGCGCAGAACGGTGTGACCACCTACGAAATCGAAATCCGAGTGACTGATCGCCTGGGGAATAACGGTACTTTTGTGTCCGTTTTTGACCTGGATTCAATTGCACCGTCCTGCGGCACCTGTATTGCTGTGGCTGTTCCGACATATCCCTGGACACCGACGGCCGGCGTTATGCTGGATCTGGACGCAATTGACGACAATGGTCCGGTCGAGATGCTGGTGGATGGCGATATCGTCGACGCGATCAAGGGCGTCTGGATCGCGTTCGGGTCGACGACTGCAGTTACTCTGACCGGCGGTGATGGCACCAAGACTGTGTCTGTCAGTTATCGCGATGTCCTGGCGAATACATCAGCTGTATACACGGATGCGATTACATTGGATACCGCCGCTCCGGCTGCGGCAGTCACATTGGAGGGCGGGGCGCCAACAACATCAGTTGCACTGGCTACCGCAGACCTTTGGTCACCTGACGCCGTAACGTATGATCTGTCCGGAGATCTTGTTTCGGGCATTGCGGGTGCGGTGATGGGTGCCTCGACGACGGTGACGCTTTTCGGGGGTGACACGACGAAAACCGTCGTATTTACGGTGTACGATGCTGCCGGAAACAGCTCGACGGTAACAGATTCGATCTTGCTTGACACGACGCCGCCGGTACTTGGTGGAATTGTCCTGGCGGGCGGCAATGCCGCGGTAAATAACAGTTCAGTTGCACTGACTGTTACGGCCGCCGTGGACAGTTTCCAGATGCAGTTGACTGGCGATGTTGTGGCGACAGGCTGGGTTCCGTTTAATGCCAGCACAATTCAGACCTTGTCGGCAGGCGACGGACCAAAAACTGCATGGCTGCGCGTACGCGACGACCTTGGCAATGTATCGGTGCCGACCGCGGACTCCATAATCCTGGACACAACGCCACCGGCAGGAACGATTGTTCCAGCTGCATCCGTAACGGCAAGCGTGGCCGTTTCGTTAACCTTGAACAACAGTGACGCAAATGCCGTTACTGCGGCCTTGCTGGGCGGCAACATCACAAGCCCTGTCAGTTGGTTTGCGCCGATTGCAGCTACGTCTGTATTGCTGACTGTCGGGGATGCCGTCAAGTCAATTTCCTATTCCCTGGTTGATCTGGCGGGCAATATCGGCGGTCCTTTCGTGGCACAGGTAACGCTGGACACCACGGGCCCAACCGGCTCTGTCGTACCAGTCACGGAGTACACCAACCAGGTGACCGTTGCCTTGAATCTGGTGGCCAGCGACCCACGCATGCCCCTGGAGATGCTGATCAGTGGTGACATAATTGACGGCTTCAAGGACACCTGGATCGGATTTAATACCGTGCAGTTGGTTCAGTTGGCTGCCGCGGACGGAGTCAGCAGCGTGACTGTTCGTTTCCGAGACAGCGTTCTGAATGAAAGCCCGGTTTATTCGACGACCATCACACACGATACTGTCGCTCCCGCGGCTGATGTAACGACACCGGCTGACAGTGCGCTGCTCAACTCGTTTCCGGGAACGTTACTGGGGACCGCAAATGATGCAGGTCCGGCCCCAAGCCAGGTCAGTGCGGTCGAGATTTCCGTCGTAGATCAGAACAGTTTTTACTGGGATGGTGCCGGATTTAACAGCCCGGCCGAGTGGCGCTTTCCTGCAGCAGGGACCACGGCATGGACTCTATCTGGATTCATCGGTCAAGACGGGGTGACCTCTTACACGATTAACGCGTTTGTCATCGATCGCGCTGGAAATCTGGCTGTTGAAACCAGTACCTTTGACCTGGACTCTATACCGCCGACCTGCAGCCCGTGTGTAGATGCTGATCACGCTGCCAATCCGAACTATCCGCTGGTCAACACATTTGATACGGTCGAGTTTCTGTTTGATGCCAGTGACGATAACGCACCAATCGAAATGCGACTGTCCGGGGGAGACATCGTCTCGCCAGCGCCGGGGACCTGGTTTACGATCGCAGCCAGCCTGGATCTGGAATTGACCCCCGGTGACGGCACCAAGAATATTGGCGTCGAATATCGGGATGTGCTGGGCAATATTGTTGCCGCGCTGGCCACGACTTACGTGATTGTCGACGCGGATCCTGCTGACGGTGCCGCGTCGATAAGTGCGCCAGTTGTCGGTGCAGGTCCGGCAACGTCCGCCGCGTTTGTATGGGTTGACATCACCATTCTTGGCCTGGACACACCGGCAGACATGAAAGAACTGCGAGTCTATACAACTGATCCGATAGCGTGTTCAGGTGCCCCGGACTCGACCCAAAACCAGGTTGAGGCC
>JBFJWU010000024.1:0-17707 GCA_041623475.1 bacterium
CCGTCGGCACCGCTGATCGTCGGCAGGGCATCAAGCTTGCCGCCGACAGCCTGCCGCAGCGCGCCCGGATTGCCGCCCGTCCGCTCGACCAGTGGCAGCGCCAGGCCGTCAGTCTGGTCCAGCGCTGCCGACAGGACGTGTAGCGGCACCATTTCCTGATGATCACGTCCCGCAGCCAGTTGCTGGGCCGATCCCAGGACTTCCTGCGCTTTGATCGTAAATCGTTCTGGTCGCATGTGGGCTCCTTTGTTCCTCTCTGGCTGTAAAGATAAGCACGATCTCCTCCACGTCAAGGGCAGGACTCTGATGTTCCGCTGCGGGACACAGGTACGGTCGGAATCAACACGGAACCAAAGCGGTCGCGCCCGGGGTTCTGTTCGTTGTAGGCTGTATCAATGACAGATCGATCGACGCGACTCAAAGCACTGGACAAGCAAGTCGTCTGGCACCCCTTTACGCAGATGCGGGACTGGCAGCGCGAGGACCCCGTCATAATCGAGCGGGCGGACGGGTTTTACCTGGTTGACGTCGACGGGCGGCGTTACATCGACGGGCATTCCAGCCTGTGGGTCAACCTGCACGGCCATGGTCATCCTGCCATTGTCGAAGCGATCGCCAGCCAGGCAGCCAAACTGGATCATTCGACCCTGCTCGGACTGGGCAATGTGGCCAGTATCGAACTGGCAGAACAACTGGTACAACGCACGCCCGGTGGACTGGACCGGGTGTTTTACAGCGACAGCGGATCGACCGCTGTCGAGATCGCCCTCAAGATGGCCTATCAGTACTGGCAGTTGCAGGGTCGGCCCGACAAGAACCGCTTCCTGACATTTTCCGGTGCCTATCACGGTGACACGGTGGGCAGTGTCAGCGTCGGCGGGATTGACTTGTTCCACGAACGGTTTCGCGGTCTGCTGTTTGATGCGACCCAGGCCCCGTGGCCGCGCCCGTATCATGATTCGGTCAATCCGGATGATCCGGTTGCCGTTCGGGATCGGTGCCTGACTGAATTCGAACAGTTGCTGGACTTGCACGGAGACCGGCTGGCCGCGGTTGTTGCCGAATCCAGGGTTCAAGGGGCGGACGGGATCCATGTCGCGCCAGCGGGATTCATGCCCCGACTTGAACGCCTTTGCCGGGCCCGCGATGTTCTGTTTATTGTCGACGAGGTCGCCACTGGATTCTGCCGAACAGGGCAGATGTTCGCCTGTGACCTGGAAGGTGTCCGCCCGGATCTGATGGCCGTGGCCAAGGGGCTGACGGGTGGAACGCTGCCGCTGGCCGCGACGCTGGCCAGTCAGGAAATCCATGACGCATTCGAGGGCGAGTTCGGCGATTTGATCCATCTGTTTCACGGCCACACCTATACGGGCAATCCGATTGCCTGTGCAGCCGCGCTCGCGAATCTGGCACTAATCGACCAGGTCGACTTGTGCGGACAGGCGGCGACCAAGGCCGGACTTGCAACCAGGCAACTGGACGGCAGCAGCGACCATCCCCATATCGGTGATATTCGGCAGTTGGGACTGATGATCGGGATCGAAGTCGTCGCCGACCGGGACAGCCGGCAACCCTACCCGGTCGAACAAAAGGTTCCCCAGCAAATTACGGTCGAGGCCGCCCGTCGTGGCGCAATCATTCGCCCGCTTGGCAATGTACTGGTCCTGATGCCGCCGCCGGCCATCCCGGAGGATTTGCTGGTCGAGCTGATCGGGATTACTATCGACAGTATTGAAGACGTCATCGCCCGACAGTAGGGCAAAAGGCCTGACAGTTATGTCCGACAAAAATCCCTATTCGCCGCTGCAGGAAAAGATCCTGCAGTGGGTTGTGCGCATTGCAACGCCCCTGAATGTGTTTATTTACCGGCTGAGCGGTGGCCGGCTGGGCAACCGGGTCGCCGGGGTTCCGGTCCTGCTGCTGACCACGACCGGGCGCAAGTCCGGGCAACTGCGGACGGTCGCCCTCATCTTCCTGGAACAACCCGAAGGGCCTATTGTCGTTGCCAGCAAGGGCGGCTCGGCAACACATCCGGCGTGGTACCTGAACTTGCGTGATAACCCCGATGTCACCGTCGAATTAGGCAACCAATCCTATCAAGCCACGGCCAGGCAACTGGACCCTGACGAAACCAAAACGTTGTGGCCCCAACTGGACCAGTTGTATGCCGGTTACGAATCCTATCGCGGCCGGACAGACCGCACGTTTCCCGTCATCCGGCTGGAGCCGAAACCCGGCTGAGATGACAGCCCAGGCGATCTTTGTAACCGGCACCGACACGGGGATCGGCAAAACGGTGGTCAGCGGCCACCTGGTTCGGCAGCTGCGCCAGACGGGCCTCGATGCCGCCTATTGGAAGCCTGTCGAAACCGGGGTCCAGCCCGGTAGATCCGACGATGTCGCGACGGTTGTTGCGATTGCCGGTTCCGATACACCGGCAACCTGTTCACTGACGCTGGCCCAGCCGGCCGCGCCGCTGGCTGCAGCAGAGGCCGCCGGCATCGTCATCGACCCCGCGCAGCTGGACGTTGATTTTGAACGACTGTCGAAGATGTACAACACCCTGGTTGTCGAAGGGGCAGGGGGGCTGATGGTGCCGTTGACCGCAAACCTGACCTGGCTGGACATGATTGATCGCTGGAAAATGCGCGTCCTGATGGTCGTCGGTAACCGCCTGGGCTGCCTGAACCACGCCCTGCTGACCGCCGCCACATTGTCCGCACACGGCCACCAACTGGGCGGCTGGATCATGAACGAACCAGAGCCAACGCAGTCGTATGCGGAATCTACCAATATCGAGATGCTCAGCCGCAGGCTCGGACCGCCGCTGGCTGCCATCGGCTACCAGCAGGCCGAACACGCGAACCTGTTGGGGCTGTAGGCGCGCACGGATCTGGCTATCATAGAGGCGAAGGCAATAGACAGGAATTTTACCATTTGGTAAAATTCCTGTTGGCGGGTCGCTCTCGCCAGCAAACCGTCAGTCAAGGAGCCTAACTCATGACCTCCAGCCAAACGGTCGGGTCTGCCGACAATCCCCTGCATGTCGCCATCATCGGGTCGGGACCATCCGGCTTTTACGCGGCAGATGCGCTGCTCAAGGCAGACCTCGAAACCCGTGTTGATGTATTTGACCGACTGCCGGTTCCGTTTGGCCTGGTGCGCTATGGCGTCGCGCCGGACCACCAGAACATCAAAGCGGTAATCAAAGCCTACGAGAAAACCGCTGCGCACCCGGATTTCCGCTTTTTTGGGAACGTCAACTTCGGTTCTGACCTGCGATTGGACGACCTGCGTAACCATTACCACCAGATCGTTTTTGCGGTCGGATGCGAATCGGATCGCAGCCTGGGCATCCCTGGTGAAGATCTCGAAGGCAGCTATTCCGCGACCGAATTCGTGGCCTGGTACAACGGGCACCCGGACTATGCCGGTCGACAGTTCGAACTGGGCCACACCCGTGTCGCTGTAATCGGTGTTGGCAACGTGGCCATGGATGTCACCCGTGTCCTGCTGAAGGACAGGGATGCCCTGGCGGCCACCGACATGACGGACGAGGCCGTTGCAGCATTGCGCCAGGCCGGAGTTCGCGAAGTCCTGGTCCTGGGTCGGCGGGGACCCGCCCAGGCTGCGTTTTCACCGAAGGAAATCAAGGAAATCGCCGAACTGGATGGTGTTGACGTGATTGTCCGGCAGCAGGACATGGACAGCCTGGCGCTGGACGAAATCGAACAGCTGGAACGGGACGCGCGCAAGAATGTCGATTTCCTGCTCGACCGGCTTGCCGAGGGACCCAGCGGCGCGGACCGGCAGGCGCAGTTGCTGTTCCTTGCGTCACCCAGGGAACTCATCGGCACCGACGGCAAGGTCTCGGCCATTGTGATCGAACGCAATCGTCTGGAGACCGACGAATCCGGGCGCCAACGTGCCGTGGCTACGGGCGAAACAGAAACATTCGACGTCGGTGCTGTGTTTCGATCGATCGGCTACAACGGAATCCCGTTACCGGACGTGCCGTTCAATGACGCGTGGGGCATTATCTCTAACGTCGACGGACGCGTCACGGATGCCGAATCCGGCGACGCGGTGCCAGGACTGTACGCCGTGGGCTGGATCAAACGCGGCCCGTCGGGCCTGGTCGGTACCAATAAGGCCGATTCCAATGCGACCGTCCAATTGATGCTCGAGGATCTCCCGACAATTGCCGGCCCGGAGCAGCCCGGGGATATTGCCGCGTTGCTCGCAGACCGGGGAGTTCAGGCCGTCAGCTTTGACGACTGGAAACAGCTGGACCAGCAGGAACTGGACAACGGTCAGGCAGCCGGAAAAGTCCGCAGGAAATTTGCTACCGTAGCCGAAATGATGGCGGCACTCGGCCGCTGATTGCCGTCGCCGGACTTTGCCTTTCGCCCCGCCATACGGTATATTCAAGGGGTCGGGACCCGTCCCGGCGATCCCTTAACAAGTTGATGTTGTTGGCACTTTTGCTGCTGCCGATGTCAGCGATAGAGCATCGCGAGGCTATGCTTGTCTGAAAAAGACGTCATCGAACTGGAAGGAACGATTACGGACCGACTGCCCAACAGCATGTACCGTGTCGAACTGGACACCGGTCAGGAAATCCTGACCTACGTATCCGGAAAAATGCGCAAGCATTACATCAAGATCGTTCCGGGTGACCGCGTCAAAGTCGAGCTGTCGCCCTACGACCTGTCCCGCGGACGGATCGTTTTCCGCGAGTCCTGATCAAGGACCCGGATCACCCCCCAGATTCCGTTTTCCCGTTTGCCGCGTCCTGATAGGCCGCCGCCGAACGCACGACTTTGCCGCTTTGGGTCCGGGGGATCGGGCCGATGATCCACCGTTTGGGGATCTTGTAGCCCGCCAGTTCGCCCCGCAGAGCGATACCCAGTTGCTCCGGAACCACCGCCGTGCCCGGATCCGCCGGCTCAACCGCAGCCACCAGTCGCTGGCCCCATTTTGGATCCGGCTCGCCAAAGACGACCGCCTCCCGCACTGCGTCCAGTCGTCGCAACGCCGCCTCGACCTCTTCTGGATAGACGTTGATTCCACCCGTTATCACCATGCCGCCCTCGCGGCCCAGCAGAACCAGGGCACCATCGTCGGTCAGGTAGCCGCGGTCGCCAACGCTCAGCCATTCGCCTCGTCGGTCAGCGGCCAGGTCCGGGGCACTCCCCGGTCCCTGGTGATAATCGATCATCGCCGCCGGGCTCTGTACATAGACCTTGCCGGGGACTCCCCGTTCGACACCGTTACCGTTTTCATCGACTACGTTGATGTTGACGCCCGGGGCGGGGAATCCAACGGTATGCCCATGGCTCGACTGCCGGGCGGGATCCAGGATGGACACCGTACCGGTCTCGGTGGCACCATAAAACTCCCACAGGACCCCATCTCCCAGCGCCGCCAGCATTCTCTGCCGGGTTACCGGATCTGTATGGCTGCCGGCGATCCAGGCGACCTTGACGGCGGGGCTGGCACCCAGCGCATCCAGCTGGTCCAGGACCATTCGCCACATGGTCGGCACCATAAAGACGGCGTCGAACCCGCCACTGGCCAGTTGCCGAGCCACGGTCGCCGCATCAAAATCACACAGGACCGATTGCGGCGCACCCATCGATCGAAAGATCAGGTAGAAGATCGCCGGGCCCGAATGGTATAACGGCCCGGCAATCAGATGATGCATCGACGGGTCCAGTCGATAGGCACCAATCGACTGATGTATTCGGTTGCGGTCGCTTTCCTGCGCCCGCAGGACGCCCTTGGGTCGGCCACCGGAACCGGACGTGTACAACAATCGTCGGGCAGGGCGGTCATCGGGACGCCCGGGCAGGTCTGCGGTACCACCGTCGAAATAGTGATCCCAGCTGGTTATCGATACGTTGCCGCCCGGCAAGCGCGGATCGCCGATGCGCCATTGGGCCTGGGCATTGGTCAACAGCCAGTCCCGTTCCGGGACCGCCAGCCGCGGACCCACCGGAACGAACGTCAGTCCCAGCCAGCGCGCCGCTTCGCGCAGGACGACCCATTGCGGGCCGTTACCGCCGACCACGGCCAGCGTCTGCCCCGGTTCGGCACCTCCTGCGACCAGTCGCTGGACCGCCGCCCCGGTTAATCCGGCCAGGTCGGCAAAACTCCAGGTGTCCAAATCGGGACGATCCAGCCAGCAAAATGCCGTCTGGTCGCCACCGGAACGGGCAAGCTGATCGATTTCGAATAGCAGGGCCGGGTCTGTCATGCAGTGCTAATCCCTTGGCACGAAAGCTGTTTTACGCAATTGCCGGGTTTTTTTGCCGGGTTTCGACCGCCCGTGTCGGGCCTGTCGCCATGCTAAACTAATGGCAGGTAAACGTCTGTTTTGCGGCATCACATTTGACCTGCCCGGGTCGCAGCAGCGTCTGTCGCGTTCGGCGGAACCGGGCACCGTCCAGGCAACAACAATTCCCAATCGGATCTTGCCAGTGAACCAGCACTTTAACAATCAGCATCAGTTACAGCAACGATTCACCGTCGGCTGGCGTGCGATCGTCGCGGGACTGGTACTGGTTGCTGTGGCCGGCTGTGCGCGGCCCCCCGTGGCCGAAATTGCCAGCGCCGAAGCCGCGCTGCAATCGGCCCGTGATGCCGGGGCGGCCAGGCTTGCACCAGAGCCCCTGGCCGAAGCCGACGCGTTGATGCTGGAAACCTATCGACAAAACGACGACAAGAATTACGACGAAGCCCGTGACACGGCAATTGAAACCCGCAGCAAGGCTGAATATGCACGTGACCTGGCGTTGCGGTCCGGGGCCAGCGAGGACCATGCCGACGGCGACGGCGGACGCCTGCAGGTCAAGACCGAGGCGGAAACCCGGGCGATTATCGCGGAAGAGGAAATCGGCTCGGGCACGATGGAGGAGGGCAGTCGCCTGTCGTCGCTGGAACCGGTTTATTTTGCGTTCGACGACTACTCCGTGGCCAAGGACGAACTGCCGAAAATCGAATCTGCCGCGGTCTGGCTCAAGGAAAACCCGTCGGCCACGATCCAGGTCGAGGGCCATACCGATGAACGCGGATCATCCGACTACAATTTTGCCCTGGGGTCCCGGCGTGCCGACAGTGTCCGCCAGATCCTGGCCAGCCACGGGATCGAGGCGCCGCGGATCCGAACCCGTTCCTATGGCGAAGAAATCCCCGCCCAGCCCGGGCACGATGATGAGTCCTGGGCCGCCAACCGGCGAGCAGAGTTCGTCGTATTGCAGTGAACGGCCAGCGGCCGATGCCGTACCGCATCGCACTTATCGCGTTCGCATTGCTGCCCGCCTGTCTGGCGACGCGCGCCGATGTCCAGACCCTGTCCAGTCGCATTACCTACCTCGAAACCCGGATTGAACGGACCGAGGACCTTGCCACCGAAGTCAGCGGTGCCGCCCAGAAAGAAGCCATCGCCAGTCGCCGCGAAACCAGTGAACAGTTGGCCACGGCCCAACGCCAGATAGCCGACATGACCGTTCGCATCCAGGAGCTGGACGTCCTGGTCCGCAGCCTGCAGGGTGCGGTGACCCCCGTCGAATCAGAGTTGCCGCAGATCCGTGCGCACCTGGCCGAGCTGGGTCAGCGTCTGGACAAGCTGCAGCAGGCTGTTGGCCGCACCGCCACAGACGATGAAGCCGATGACAAAACCCGGACTCAGGAACTGCGCTGGCAGAACGAGCAACAGGGCTATGATGCCGCGATGGCCAGTCTCGAAGCCGGCGATCTGGATGCCGCCCGAACCCGGTTTTTTGCGGTCCTGGATCGCTGGCCCGACGGCAAGCTGGCCGCCAATTCCCATTACTGGCTGGGCGAAACCTACTACCGGGCCGAGGATTATGTCAACGCAATCGACAAGTACCTGCACGTCATCGACGGCTATTCGGACAGCAACAAAGCCCCGGCAGCGTACCTGAAGATGGGCATGGCTCTGGATAAACTGGGTGAAAACCGCAAGGCCGAGCGAACGCTGCAGGACCTGGTCAAGTTGTACCCCAGGTCAGAACAGGCGGCCACTGCCCAGGCAATGTTGCAGAAAACTGAACAGTGAACCCTGCCTGTTACTTTGACCATGCGGCCACCAGCTATCCCAAATCCGCCGCAGTTGTCCAGTCTGTTCGCCACTTTCTCGAGGAGCAGGCCGGTAACCCCGGTCGCGGGGCGTACGAGCTGGCCTTTGACGCATCACGGGTTCAACTGGAAACACGGATTGCGGCTGCCGGGCTGCTGGGCCACGGCAATCCCGAACGAATCCTGTTTACGCTCAATGCAACAGAAGCGCTTAACCTGGCCCTGCGGGGCCTGGAACCTGCCAGCGAACTGGTCATTGCCACCAGCCAGATTGAACACAACGCCGTTGCCCGCACGGTTAACCTGCTGGAACACCAGGGTGCCTCGGTCCATCGTCTGCCGACGGGACCGGACGGCGTTCCGGATTTTGCCCGGATCCCCGCAGACACGAATGTCGTTGCCGTAACGGCCGGCAGCAATGTGCTGGGCCGGCGACTGCCAATCGGCGCGATCCGAGGATTCGTCGGTAGCGAACCGATCCTCGTCATCGATGCTGCCCAGGTCGCGGGTGCCGAACCCTTTGACGTTACAGCCACCGGTGCTGACCTGGTCGCCGTACCGGGTCATAAGGCCATCGGCGGCCCCCAGGGTGTCGGCTTGCTGCTGTGTTCGGACCGTGTAAACCTCCAACCGTGGCGCCAGGGGGGCACGGGTGGCAACAGCGAAGCCTCGGTCACACCGGCAATATTTCCGGACGGGTTCGAGGCTGGCACGCCAAACGGGCCGGGCATAGCCGGCCTCGGTACGGCCCTGGCCGAGCTCCAGGACACCGACCTGGTGGCCAGGCAGTCACACAAGCTCGAGCTTTGGCAGCGACTGTATGACCAGATCGCATCAATTCCGTCGGTTCACGTCGCCAGTTGTGCCGACCCGCAGCACGCACTGCCGCTGGTCAGCTTTCGGTCGGACCGGATTGCGCCAGGTGATCTGGCCAGCCAACTGGCTGCAGCCGGATATGCGGTTCGCAGCGGCCTGCATTGCGCCCCCGGCGCCCACCAGTTTGCGGGCACACTGGATACGGGCCTGGTCCGGGCCAGCGTCGGTCCCGGCCATTCGCCCGCTGACATCGACAAATTCGTTGATGTTGTCCGACGACTGTTGAATTAGGCGCTGGCGTGCGAATCCTGGCCATCGAAACAAGTTGTGACGAAACCGCGGCGGCCGTGCTCGACGGACCCCGGAGGCTGCTGTCCAATGTGGTCTTCAGCCAGGTTTCGCTGCACCGGCCATTTGGCGGCATCGTGCCCGAAATTGCCAGTCGCAGCCATACCGAACGAATCGTCGCCATCGTCAAGGAAGCCTTGGCCCAGGCCGAACTGTCGATTGACCAGCTGGACGGCATCGCCGCGACCCGCGGCCCGGGTCTGCTGGGCGCGTTGCTCGTTGGCATGAATGTGGGTCAGTCGATGGCCCTGGCCAGCGGGCTGCCGTTTGTCGGGGTCAATCACCTGCACGGGCATCTGGTCAGTCCGGACCTGGACGCGCCGATGGTCTTCCCCTGCCTGCTGTGGCTGGTCACCGGTGGGCACACGGCGCTGTATTACATGACGGATGAAACCGCCGCGACGTTGCTGCTGCGGACCGTCGACGATGCCGTTGGCGAAGCATTTGACAAGGTCGCCCGAATGCTGGGACTGCCATATCCGGGCGGCCCGCCGGTCGAACAAGCGGCCAGGACCGGCACGCCGGGCAGGGTCCAACTGCCGGTGCCGCGACCCAAGGATGACAGCGCCGTCAGCCTCAGTGGCCTCAAGACCGCCGTCCTGCGTCACCTTGAATCCATCGACAACCCCGGGGACCAGGATGTCGCCGACATCTGCTACGGTTTCCAGGATTCGGTCAGCCGTCTGCTTGTCCGGGATACGGGCCGGGGTCTGGAACGGTGTCCCGATGCTCGCGCCGTCTATCTGGTTGGGGGTGTCGCCCGGAACCGGGCGATCTTTGGCCAACTGGCAGAAACCTGCCAGGAACATGGCGTCCAACTGGCTGCGCCCAGCCCGCAGTTCTGCACCGACAATGCCGCGATGATTGCCCGGGCCGGCTGGACGCGCCTGCATACAGGCGACCGGGACCCCCTGGACCTGCAACCGCAAAGCCGCTGGGAATTCGGCACGTGGCTGGACTAGCCCCATGAACGCGGGACCCGGACTGCCGGCAAAAAAGTCCCTGGGCCAGCACTTCCTGGTCAACCAGGGCGTCATCCAGCGGATCGTCGCCGAGGTCCCGCGCGAACCCCGGCAACTGATCGAGATCGGACCCGGCGAAGGCGCATTGCTGATGCCGCTGCTGGAAACGGGACGCCCGGTCACGGTGCTGGAAAAGGACTGTCGCCTGGCCGAACAGTGGCGAGACGCGGGCCTGGCCAACCTGGCGGTTATCGAGTGCGATGCCGCCGAGGACGACTGGATCTCTGGCCTGGACCAGCCAACCGGGGTCGTCGGCAACCTGCCGTACAACGTGGCGACGGCCATCCTGCGCCGCATGGTCTTTGCCCACGGAACCTTTCCGTGGATGATCCTGATGTTCCAGAAGGAAGTCGCCGAACGGATTGAAACCGCCGGATCCCGGCAGGGTGGGGCGATGGGCATGCTGGTCCAACTGGCCTATGCCGTCCGGACCGTGATCGATGCCGGCCCCGGCAGCTTCCGACCACCGCCACGGGTGGACAGTCGCGTGATCCGCCTGGACCGGCTGGCCGACCCGCTGCCCGAAACGCAGTTACCTCAGGCATGGTCGCTGATCAAGTCCATGTACCACCGGCGCCGGGCCCGCGTTGACAAAGCCATCGCCCGGCACACGAACCAAACCGTACAAACGGTGCAGGCCTGGTTTGAACAGGCCGGTATCCGCCAGGATGCCCGCGCCGACCATATCCAGCCGGGCGAACTGCGCCAGCTGATCGGGGCCTGGCTGGCATGAGGCGACTCACGACAATCGCGCTGGCATCACTGGTGCTGCTGGCCTGCAACAATGTCCTGCCACCGGAAATGGAAGCCCGGATCGTAGCCGAGCAGCAACAGCGCGAAGCCTACGTCCAGGCGGTCCGGCAGCTCTGGGTCCTGGACACAGACCGGGGCACGATTGTCATCCGTATGTTCCCCGACGATGCCGGACAGACCGTTGAGCAGGTTCGCCAGTGGACCCGGGCCGGCGTCTATGACGGGACCTGGTTCCATCGGGTGATCCGCGAACCACGGCCGTTTATCGTCCAGGGTGGGGATCCGTCGTCTGCTGCCGTAAAACCGGCTACCGATCCGGGTGATCGTCTGGCGCAGGCGCTTGATTTCGGTCACGGCACCACGGATCCAGAGCTGCGGATCGAGCGCACACGCCGCCGCCACACGCCGGGTGCCGTTGCCCTGGCGGTGGCCGACAATGGCCTGCGCGCCGGGCCGCAGTTTGTCATTGCCCTGGCTGACTTGCCGCACCTGGATGGCGAAGAACCGGTTTTTGGCCACATCGAGGGCGGCTGGCAAGTGGTCCAGGCGCTGCAGACCGGCGACCGGATCAGGAAAGCCCGGCTGGTCTATCCCGAGGACATCCCCGGTGACTGGTACCGGGACATCCCGCCAGGCCAACAATAATGCGCTGGGCGCTGGCGCTGGTCGGTTTTATTTACGGGCGCGTTCCCGGTGCGATCCTTGGTTACCTGTTTGGCCGGTGGCTGGACACCGCGACGCGCCGCCAGCGCAGCGGACGCATTCCGGCCACGTCGCTGCCGATCGAAATTTTTGAAGACCTGGTGATCCTGACCATGTCCATTGCCCGGGCCGACGGGCACCTGGATCGTCGAGAGATCCGGACGATCAAGGCGTTCTTTGCGGCCCAGCTTGGTTTTGGCGGCCAACAGATGCGCTGGTTACAGGACGCGCTTAAAAACGAACGCAAACACCCCGGCAGCTGGCAGAACGCCGCCCGCAGACTGCGCTCGTCCCTGTCCAGCTCGGACCTGCAGATCATGCTGCGGCTGTTGATGCTGGTGGCGGCCGCCGATGGCCGCCTGGATCCGGCCGAGCAACAACTGCTGGGCCAGATCGCCGCTTCGTGGGACCTGCCACTGCCGTCATTTTCTGCCGGCCCCCGGCAACAGCAGGGCAAAGGCCGCGACTGGGCGCTGGATATCCTCGGCCTGGATAACAACGCGGACCGTGACCAGATCGAACGGCAGTACAAGAAACTGATTCGCGAAAAACACCCGGATCGCTTCGAACACTTGGGCGAAGAATTCGCCCGCTCCGCCCACGACCAGTTTGTCGAGATCCAGGAAGCCTACCGGATCCTCAACGAGGCTGCCTGATGGCAGGTCGCGGCACTGACAGCCAGACCGGGTCCCTGTTTGCCGCTGCCGCCCAGCCGCCCAAGCCGCTGCCGGCACGAGTGCGGCCCCAGGCGCTGGGCGATGTCATCGGCCACGACGAACTGGTCGGCCCCGATGGCTGGCTGACCCGGGCCGTCAGCGGCGGCGAACTGCCCCACGTCATTTTCTGGGGCCCTCCTGGTGTCGGCAAGACCACCATTGCGACGGCTGCGGCACGGCAGGCTAACGCCCATTTTGAACTGCGGTCCGCGGTCAAGACCGGTGTTGCCGAACTGCGTGACATAATCCGCACCGCGGTCAACCGCTGGCAGACCCGACAATTGCGTACGCTTCTGTTCCTGGACGAAATACACCGCTTTAACAAGGGCCAGCAGGATGCCCTGCTGGCCGATATCGAGGATGGCACGATCTGGTTTTTTGGCGCGACAACGGAAAATCCGGCCTTTTCGCTGAACAACGCCCTGCTCAGCCGGACCCGGATCGCGGTCCTGGACCCGCTGGACGACAAACAGGTTGACCGGATCATCAATCGCGCCCTGACGCATCCCGATGGCATCAAGCTGGACCTGGATGACGAGGCCCGCAGTGCGATTGTTGCCGCTGCCCACGGCGATGCCCGTGCCGCCCTGACCCTGCTCGAAGGCGCCGCATCCCTGGCCGAGGGCACGGTCAATGCCCAGGCCGTCCGCAAGGTGCTGGACGGCAACCCCCTGCGCCACGACCGCAGCGGCGACCAGCACTATGATGCTGTCAGTGCCTGGATCAAGACCCTGCGTGGCAGCGACGTCGATGCCGCCCTCTACTGGGGTGCCCGCCTGTGGGACGCTGGCGAGGACCGCCGCTTCCTGTTTCGCCGCCTGATTATCTTTGCATCCGAAGATGTCGGCCTGGCGGACTCCAATGCCCTCGCCGTTTCCAATAATGCCGCCGCCGCATTCGAACGGGTCGGCGAGGCCGAGGGCTGGATCCCGTTTGCCCACGCGGTGGCCTATTGCGCCGCTGCCCCCAAGTCAAACAGCAGCTACGCCGCGTTCAAGGCCGTCCGCACCGCCATCCGCGACACCGGCACGTTGCCGGTCCCCAAACACCTGCGCAACGCCCCGACCGGCCTGGCCAAATCACAGGGCCACGGCGACGGTTACGTCTATCCACACGACCGACCCGGCGGCACCGCCCCGGATGTCCGCTACCTGCCCGATGGCCTGCCCGAGGACCAGTGGTACCGGCCGGGCGACAATGGGGACGAGGAAGCGATCAAACGCCGAATCGAGGCCTTTCGCGCCAGTCGCCGCCGCGCGCGGGCCCAGGACAATAGTGCCGGTGGTGACGATGAAGCTGACTGACGCCGACCTGCGCCCCGATCGCGATGACCAGGTGATCCGTGTCCGCATCCCCCGCGCCAACCGGGCCTGGCTGCAGTTCCACCTGGAAGCCATGGACGGCGTCGCCTATCTCGAAGACTCCGGCCAACCGGACATTGGCCTGCTGGTTGTCCCTCCGGGCATGGAAACCCATCTGGGTGCCTGGCTCAGCGCCGCCGCCAAGGAACTGGATATGGCCCCGATTGACCCGCTGCCGGGGTGGGAGTAGGGTCCGAACCGGCGTCTTGCTTTGCAACGTCATTGCGCAGGTTCGGATACACTACCGTGATCATCCAAGGCAGCATCCATGCATAAACGCGATGTCCGGTTCACCATCCTCAGCAGCACGAAAATCCAGCGGCTGGATGATTTCTGGACCGATGATCATATGCAGGCCATCCTTGCCAATCTGGACATGGACGGACTGGATGACATGACGGCCAACGAACGGTTCGAAATGGCGACAATGGCGCTGGCGGACCTGCCGCCCCACGAAGCATCCGAACTGTTACTGCACGTCGTCCTGGGTGAACGTCTGCGAGAGGGCCAGATGGACGAAATCGCACACGAAATGCTGGTCGAGCGCCTGTGGGAAGACCACCCCGACATTGCCCTGCACGAAGCATTTTTCAACGTCGGCCAACTGCTATGCGACTGCCAGCCCGGCCGTTTCCCCAAGCCCAACGGCCTGCGCATCCAGATCCGGCTGGACAGCGATTCTGCCGACCCGGCTGCCCTGGGCAGCATTGTCAACGAGGCCACACTGGTTCGCGCGATGGGCCGGAAACTGGACGGCAATACACGGCTGGTCCGCATGTTTGACGACCAGATCAAATCGGGACCGTTTCCCGAGGCCGAGCACATTTTCTGGCGGCTGGACACGGTCACTGACACCGGCAACGAGCTGACGATTGCTGTAACCGGTTCTGAATATTGGCTGGGTCCCGTGCAGGACCTGGCGCCATTTACCGAAGCGTTGGAGTTTTAGCCATGCCCCTGACGGACCTGTTGTCCATTGATCCATTCGCCTGGTCCGAAATCCTGGCCGCGGTTCTTTGCGGGTTTCTGATTGGTCTGGAACGGCAACTTCGTGGCAAGCCGGTCGGCATCCGGACATCATCGCTGATCGTGATTGGCACCTATGTTTTTGTGTCGGTATCGGCAACGCTGACATCCAACGCGGTCGACGCGACCCGGGTCGTTGGCCAGGTCATCACCGGAATCGGATTCCTGGGTGCCGGCGTGATCCTGACCCGCGACGGCGTCGTCGTCGGCGTCACATCCGCGGCGATCATCTGGATGCTGGCTGCCATCGGAGTCTGCATCGCCATCGTCTCGCCAATTGTCGGCATCAAGCTGTCATTACTGATTGTCGCCATCCTCTATGGTGTCGAGTTTCTGGAAAGCATCTTTCACGCCCTCCGCCGTGGTGTCCACGCCCGATTCATTGCCCGTGGCGAGGGCAAGGTAACAGTCCCGGGGGAATAGAAGCCGTCAGGAGATCAGCAGACGCAGGTTGCTCACTCGTTCGTGTTGAACATGAATATTCGAAACAAACGCCAGGTTATTCCTGTCCCCAAACGATCACAAAAAAAGGGCGTCCAACCGGACGCCCCTGATTAATTTTCCATTTAGCCGACGTCAACCCCTCAGCCAGCCCCCAGCATCTGGGCCAGTTCGCCGGACTCGTACATCTCGCGCATGATGTCAGACCCGCCGACCAGTTCGCCCTTGATGTACAATTGCGGAATCGTCGGCCAGTTGCCGTACTGCTTGATCCCTTCGCGGATCTCCTGGTCCTGGAGGACGTTGACGGACTTGAAGTCAGTCCCCAGTGTGTTGAGGATCTGGGTTGCCATGCCGCTGAACCCGCACTGGGGAAAATCCGGTGAACCCTTCATAAACAGGACAACATCGTTGCCTTCGACCAGTTCCTTGATCTCGTTTTGAACGTCACGTGACATGTCTGATACTCCTGGGGAATCCCCGGTTAGCCGGCCTGTTCCGGCGTTAACGTCTTCAGCGTCAACGCGTGGATCGGGCCTTTCATTTCTTCGCTGAAAATGTCATAAATCATCCGGTGCCGGGCGATGGGCATCTTGCCCTGGAACGCCGATGACACAATCTGGACTTCCCAGTGATCACGGGTGCCGGTCAGGTCATTGACCTGGACCCGGGCATCCGGCAGCGCCTGCTGGATGCGTTCCGAAATCTGTTCTGCCGTCATCAGTTCCATGTTTGTGACACCGCTTCCCTGCGCCTGTCCCGTAGTGACAAATGCGCAATTTCTAATATGTTCATCAGCTTAATTGATTCGAAGCCGCCGCTGCAACAACCGGTGTGTTTCTGCCCGATCTTCGCACCGTGGCCCTGATTGCGACGCAGGAACACCCTGCATTATCCTGTGGATGCATTTCCGACGGGCATAGTTGACAAATAACCAAGGCAGGAGCCACGTAATGAAACCGTTGCTGACATTCGTACTGTTTGGAGCCATATCCATGCTGTTCCCCAAACCGGCCGCGGCCGAAACCATTGATGTGTTTCCCGGACAATCGCCAACCAGCGCGTTGACGACCGATGACCTGCAGGTCCACCGGATGTCCGAAGAGTTCTACACCGAAGCCTGGTATTTCATGGCTGAGTTGGACGACGGCAGCCATATTTTTGCCCACTTTGGTATTTCCAATGCGGGGATGGGCGACTTCAGCGGTGCGGTCGAGATCACGATCATTGATGCCGATGGCACGATCCATTTTGACAAGACCCAGGTCAAATCCAAATACATGGAATACACCGAGGGCAAGCTGGATGTCCGCTTTGGCGAGGACCATTCGGTCAGTGGCGACCTGAACAGCTTTACGTTCAAAAGCAAGGGCGAAGAGGTCACCATCAACCTGACCGTCAAGGCCGTTATCCCCGGTTTGAAGTTTGGTGACGGCAAGACCTGGTTCGGCGAGGCAAAAGAAGAATTCTATGCCCTGTCGATCCTGACTCCCAGGGGCACCATCAGCGGCACCATTGATGTCGCTGGCGCAACCCGCAATGTTACGGGCCACGCCTATTCCGACCACGCGTGGCAGAATTACCCGGCCCACAACATGGCCGATCGCCTGTTTTCCATGCGCAGCTTTGACGACGACAAAAGCGCCACGTTCCTGGTTTTTGTAACGCCGGACAAGACCCTGATCCCGACAGCCGTCGTCACCGAAGGCAATGCCGTGACGCTGGCCAGCCATCAGTTTGAAATCAGCGAATCCGACGCCACCGCCGACGAAAAGCACGATAACTACATGATCCCCGGCAAGATCAGTTTCAAAAGCACTGGCGGCACGCCGTTCAATGGCGAGATCACCATGACCAAAAGGCTGCAGCGCCAGGATGCCGTGGCCGAGTTCAACTTTTTCGAACGGACGATGATCAAGATGTTTGTGGCCCGGCCGATGCTGTACAGGTTCCTCAACGACTGGACCGTGAATATCGGCGAAGGCGAAGCGGCCCGAACGGTTGGCAGCAAGGGTGTGTCCGAGGTCATGATCCTGCGCGCCGACTAGCCGGCACTCAGCTTCACGCGATCTGCCGCATCATCCTCGGCGGGCCGTCCTCGAAATAGCGCTGCTATTCCTGCGGCGTCCCGCCTTGCGGGTGCTGCACCATCTCACGCAAATCTGAGTGCCTCGGTAGCGATCAACGCTTGATTTTTAGTCTGAAAAGTAATCGACAGATGTGAAGAATCTGCGTCACCGTGTCAGCGCATCCCGTAGTTCAAGTGATTCAATCTCAGGCAGGGATTTATCCTGGTGGATTTCTGCCTGCGGGTTAGAAATGTTCTGGCCCATTGCAGAGAGGCGCGCAGATTTGCGGCAGATCGTGCGATGCCCGGAGCGAACGGACCGCAGTCGTAGCAGCGCTACGTCGAGGATCC
>JBFJWU010000025.1:0-17006 GCA_041623475.1 bacterium
CATTGTTCAGGTAGCCGCAGAACACGTTCGGTCCCCGCAGCAACAGCTCGCCGTCGCTGGCCAACTGGTACTCAACAAACGGCATCACCTGTCCAACCGTTCCCAGCCGCGCATGGCCAGGCCGGTTTATGTGGCTGACGCCGCCGCTCTCGGTCATACCATACCCCTCGAGTATCTCGACCCCGATCCCGTGGTACCACAACAGCAGGTCCGCCGAAATCGGGGCGGCACCGGAAATCGCCAGCTTGCAACGCCGCAGGCCGAAACGCTCCTGCAACGGCCGGAAAACCAGCACATCGCCAATCCACCATTGCACCTGGTCCAGCAGTGTACGGTTGCCATCCAGGCGTCGCCGGGCAATCTGGCGGCCCTTATTCGTCCAATAACGGTACAACGTGCGCTTCAGCCAGGAACTGTCGTTCATTTTGACTTCGGCCATTGCTTGCATTTTTTCCCAGATTCGCGGCACGCCCAGGAATACCGTCGGCGAAACTTCGCGCAGGTCCTCCTGGATCGTGGCAATCGATTCGCCGAAATGCACGACGGCCCCGGTGGTCAGCGGTAAAAACAGGCTGAAGATCTTTTCGGCGACGTGGCACAGCGGCAGGTATGACAGGACCGTATCGGAATCATCCAGCTCAAACAGGTTGGCTGTGGCATCGGATCCCGACAGTACATTTGCACTGGACAGCATCGCCCCTTTGGGCGGACCCGTGGTCCCGGATGTATAGACAATCATGGCAGGCTGGGTCGGGTCCAGGTCGGCAACGGTCTGGTCAAACCAGGCACGGCCATCGCCCAGACGTTCCCGCCCTGCGGCCATCACGTCGTCCCAGCGATGAATCCGCGAATCACTGTAATGCCGCATCCCGCGGTCGTCAACGACAATGACCTGGGTCACATCTGGCGTCTGGTCGGCAATTTCGATCGCTTTGTCGACCTGCTCCTGGTCCTCGCACAGCAGGATCCTGGCACCGGAATGATTTAGGATATAGGCAACGTCTTCTGGCGGGTTGGTCTGGTAAATACCGACACTGCGTGCACCGATTCCCTGGGCCGCCAGGTCGGTATAGATCCACTCCCTGCGGTTCTCGCTGAGGATCGCAACATGATCGCCCGGGCCAATTCCCCAGTCGCGCAGGACCAGCGCAATCGCCGCCACGTTGTCTGCGTACTCACGCCAGGTCACCTGTTGCCACGCACCCAGGTCTTTCTCGCGAAGCGCTACCCGATCCGGGCGCGTCCGCGCAAAGTACAACAGGCGTCCCGGCAGGGTCTGCAGCAAAGGATCCGCTTGATCAGCCATCATCGTGCCCATGCCCACCGATATAGGCGGCGATCACCGCCGGATTCTGGCGAACCTCGCCTGGCGGACCGACGGCAATCCGGCGCCCGAAATCAAAGACCGCAACTGTGTCGGCCAGGTCCATCACAAAACCCAGGTCGTGTTCGATCAGTACCTGGGTCACGCCCAGGTCTTCCTTGATATCGAGGATAAACCGGGCCAGGTCTTCCGTTTCCTCCTGGTTCAGTCCGGCAGCAGGTTCGTCCAGCAAGAGGATCCGTGGATCCATCGCCAGTGCCCGGCCCAGCTCGACGCGCTTCAGGACACCATATGGCAAAATCGAGACCGGCATCTTGCGGTAACGCTCCAGCTGCAGGAAATCGATGATTTCCTCGACCCGCTTACGATGCTGGATCTCGTCACGATGGGTCCGCCCGAACCAGAACATATCGGTCAGCCAGTTACTTCGGAACAGATGATGGCGTCCAACCAGCAGATTCTCCAGTACGGTCATATGTTCGAACAATGCCAGGTTCTGGAACATTCGCGCCACACCCATGGCCGCGATCCGGTGCGGCGGTTGGCCCAGGATCGGGTCGCCGTGAAGGCTGATCCGACCGCTGTCCGGCCTGTAAATCCCCGAGACGCAATTGAACAATGAGGTCTTGCCGGCCCCGTTCGGGCCGATCACGGCCAGGATTTCGCCCTGGTTGACGGTCAGGTCAATCCCGTCCAGGGCGCGAACCCCGGCAAACGACAGCGACAGGCTTTCAATTGACAGGGCAATCGTCACGACAGCCAACGCTTGCGCCGTCTGTAGTGCTTGACGTCACGAAAATTACGCCGACCACCACCACCCAGGCCCAGGTAGAATTCGCGAATATCATCATCCTGCCGAAGCTCATCGGCCGGCCCGTCAACAACAATCTTGCCGTTTTCCAGTACGTACCCCGTCGTCGCCAGGTCCAACGCTACAGACGCGTTCTGCTCGACCAGCAGGATCGAAACGCCTTGCTGGTTGACCTCGCGGATCAGCGCCATGATGTCTTCGACGATCCGTGGTGCCAGGCCCAGCGAAGGTTCGTCCAGCAGCAACAGTTTTGGCCGCGTCACAAGTGCCCGTGCGATTGCCAGCATCTGCTGTTCACCGCCAGACAGGTAACCTGCGGTACGATGGCGCCGCTCGCCGAGAACCGGAAATCGATCGTAGTAACGTTCCAGGTCGTTGGACAGTTGCCCGTCACGCCGAACCCACCCACCAGCCAGCAGGTTCTCTTCGACCGTCAGGTCGGCAAAGATCCTGCGACCCTCCATTACCTGGGCAATTCCGCGACGGACGATATCGGGTGCAGACTGACCTGCCAGATCGTCGCCATCCAGCCGCACTGACCCTTTGGTCACCGCACCTTCGTGGTAGGGCAACAGGCCCGCAATTGCCCGCAGCATCGTTGTCTTGCCGGCACCGTTGGGTCCCAGCAAGGCAACGATCTCGCCGTCCGGGACCGACAGGCTGACGCCGCGAAGAACGAGGACGACCGAATGGTAGACGACCTCCAGGTTGGCAATGTCCAGCACAGCAGCGGTCGCCGACTATTCGGCGGCAGGCGCCTCGGTCGTGTCAGCGTCGTCGCCCGGCAGATCGGCAGCACCGGGTGCAGCGCTGTCTGCCGCGGCGGCCAGCAAGGCCGGCTCGGCATACGGTGCCACGGTCACCCAGGTCCGGTTTTCGAAGTCCGGCTTGAGGATCCTGGTCTCGGTTCCAGTCTGGTAGGGAAATTTGGACAGATCCACCGGCCGAAACAGGCCGCCACCGGAAAAGTTCGTAATCTTCTGCAGTGCTGCCAGGTATCCTTCGCGGCTGATGTCGCCGCTTTTGACCATGGCCGTAAATGCCTTGAGCTGGACCACGCCTTGTACATACGAGGTCAGGATGTAAAAGTCCGGCGGACTCATTTCGGCACCCAGTTGCTCATACAACTGGATAAATTCGGCCATCCCCGGCAGGTCCTCACCCCAGTACGGCAGGCCCATGACCCAGTAAAAGTTGGCGAATACCGCCGAAGGAATAACCTCGGGATCAAAAAACCGGTCGATCCAGGCTGGCGTACTGCCGACCCAGACCGGCATATACTTGAGCTGTGCTGCGGTGCCGACAATCGGACCAGTACCACTGGGCAGTGTCGTCAGCAGGACGTGGGTTGCGCCCGCTTCCTTGAGGGCCGTGACGACAGCGGTATAGTCAGACTGCCCCGGTGCAACCTCCTGCTGGGACACGACGGAGACCCCGTGGTGCTCGGCAGCCGCGGTCCAGCCGGCCAGCCCGTCGGCACCATAGTCATCCTGCTGGTAAATAATGCCGGCCTTGACCGCCTCGGCAGACCCGGCCTGCTCGACGACCCAGTCCATCGCCCGCATCGCTTCCACTTTGTAGGGGGTACCCAGCGGCGGCGTGTAATTGTTTTCTGACATTTTTGACGACAGGGATGCCGGAAACGCAACCATCTTGTCCCGTTCCAGTAACGGCAACAACGGCAACGTGTTGGGCGTACCAAAGCTGGTACCGATGTACAGGACATCTTCTTTGATTTCGTTGTATGCCTGGACTGAACGCTGCGGATTGTAACCGTGGTCCCGCTCGATCAGTTTCAAGCTCCACCCCTGGGGAACCAGTCCAGAGTTGCCGCCATTTACCTGTGCAGCCAGCAACCGCTTGCCGACGGCATATGGCTTCCCGATTGCTGCGGCCGGGCCACTTTCATCATTAAGGACACCAACGAACAGGACCTGCTTGTCTGTGTCGACCCCCTTGACTGTCTTCGCCGGCTTCTCCGGTTCTGCCATTTTTGTCGGGGCTTCGGCCTGCTTGTCACACGCTGCAAGTGCGAGCGACAACGTCGCTGCGGCAATTCCCGGCCATACTTTCCTGTTTTTCATCGTCATATCCTTTCGATCGGTCTGTTAGTGCGGGCCCGGACCAAACGATTCGCGCAATGGGCCAGCGCTGTACTACTTTAGCAGGGTGCCGAAAAACGGCCACAATCTTGCGACCTGATGGTCCGACACGTAAACTGGACCCCTGTGACACCAGCGGTGACGCTGCGGAGGACCTATGACACAGACAACCAGACTGGACCTGTTGCAATCACTGGCACAGCCGGGCGATCCAATCCTGTTTATCGTCCTTGACGGCGTCGGCGACCTGCCTGTTGACGGACAAACCGCACTGGAACGGGCATCGACACCCAACCTGGATGCACTCGCCCGGCAGGCAAACATGGGGTTGATCGATCCGGTAGATCGCGGCATCACGCCCGGGTCCGGCCTGGGCCACCTGAGCCTGTTTGGTTATGACGTTTATGAGCACATGGCGGAACGTGGCGTCCTCGAGGCCCTGGGGGTTGGCTTTGATCTGGACGATCACACCGTCGCGGTCCGCTGCAATTTCGTCACCCTCGACGACAATGGGCTGATAGCCGATCGACGCGCGGGCCGGATCGGATCGGACGAAGGCCAAAGGGTCGTTAAACGACTCGCCGGGGAAATCCAGGAGATTGATGGTATCCCCTGCGAACTGCGCCTGATCAAAGAGTATCGCTTTTCAATGGTCCTCAAGGGCGAGGGTCTGGGTGGCAACGTCGACGACACCGACCCGCAGAAGACCGGCCTGGCGCCCCTGCCAGCCAATCCACGGGACGACGCCAGCCGGAAAACCGCTGAACTGCTGGACAGCTTTGCCCGGCGCGCCAGTGAAATCCTGGCCGACGAGCCGGCAGCGAATGGTGTCACCCTGCGCGGAATCGGAAAGAAACCGTCGATCCCGACGTTTCAGGAGCTGTACGGCATGAGGGGTGTCGCCATTGCCAACTATCCTATGTACCGGGGTGCCGGTCGCCTGGTCGGAATGGACATGGTCGTCGTCGAGGGAGAAGGCGAATGTCTGGAGGCCAAAGTCGACCACGTCGTTGCCAATTGGGGCAAGTATGATTTTGTTTTTCTGCACGTCAAAAAGACCGACAGCTATGGCGAAGACGGCGACCAGGCCGGCAAGTCCGGGATTATTGAAGCATTTGACCAGCAGTTGCCCCGGATTCTCGACCTGTCGCCGCCCGTCGTCGCCATTACGGGCGACCACAGTACACCGGTGACGATGAAATCCCACAGCTGGCATCCGGTACCGGTACTGGTCGCCGGGCCCCATATGCGCAATTGCCCGGCCAGTCGAATGACCGAGTCCCAGTGCTACAACGGGGTCCTGGGCCGATCACGGGGAATGTTCCTGATGTCGGAACTCCTGGCACAGGCTGGCCGATTGAAGAAATTCGGGGCCTGAGCAGCCATTTCGCGGGGCTTAAGGCGTCGTTTCGGGTTGCAGTAAGGAGCCGCATCTGGTTAAATCAAAAGGATCTGCAGGGACTGTCGCACAGGCGTCAGGCTCGGCATCCGGATGTAACACGCCAATAATTTCGCAGTCCAGCGTTTGGTGGCCCGGACGGGCACAGCGCTGTTGCGATTAAAACGGGCGATTTCAGTTGACCCAAACAACGAGCCAGAGTACGGATATGGATATTTTGTCGCGCGTCGCGCAATCACAATTGAAGGACGACCGCCCTGACCTGGAACCCGGGGATCAGGTACGGGTCCACTACCGCATTGAAGAAGGCGGCAAATCCCGTATTCAGGTATTCGAGGGCGTCGTAATCTCGTTACGTGGCTCGGGAATGAACAAGACCTTTATGGTCCGCAAGGTTTCATTTAATGTCGGTGTCGAGCGTGTTTTCCCATATCACAGCCCTCACATTGACCAGATCGAGGTTACCCAGCGCAGCCGAGTCCGGCGCGCGAAACTCTACTACCTTCGGGATCGGCGCGGTCGTGCCGCCCGCCTGAAACCTCGGGACCGCTTCCAGCAGAAAAAGAGCGGCTGACCTTTTATGCGGTTTCAGGAGCTGGTGATCCAGGGGATCCGACGCTTCACGTCATCGCACCGGTACAACCTCGGCTCAAATCGTGTGTGGCTCAGCGGTGGTCGCGAAAGCGGCAAGACAACCGTTGCAGCCATGTTCCGCGCTGCCCTTGACTATCCCTACCTGACAGACGTTTCCTCGTCGTTGATGCCCGAAAACGGCGCCGACGCATCGCGGTTCTCACTGACCCTTGGCGGGATCGATCGACGAATGCGCCTGTCAATTGACGTGGCAACGCAGAGAATTGCGCTGGCCGGGTGGAACGACGGCAGCGGCAAATTCGAGGGCGTCACCCAGGATCCTGATGACATTCGCCATTTCCTGACGGACAACTACGATTTCCCCGATCCCGATGACTGGGCGGCCGTCTACCTGTGGACCGTATCAACAGACCCTGGTGCAGCTGGAATCGGTGGGGACATCGCCGATGATTTCATGACCGACGACCTGCAGGACGTCGGTGCGATCCAGGAGCGGCTGGAAGAGCTGCAAATGGAAAAAACCTTAATGGCCAGCATGACCAAGGTCCAGACCGATGCCGATGAAATGCAGAGCCGCCAGTTTGAACTGGAAGACGAACTGCGTTCCAACAAGGAAAAGATGTCGCGACTGGACGAAATCGAAGGTGAGCTGGCTCGCAGCAAACCGCTGGAAAAAGTCGATGCGGCCCTGATCGAAAAAGCGAAGGACTACAAAAACCTGGCGCGCAAGGTGCTGGACCAGCACAATCGCTTTGAGGAAAAAATGGAAAAGCTGGAGCTTGCCCTCCAGGAACTCCACGCCCGGGGGCTCTGGCACAAAGATCCGGTTTTTGCAGGCGTTGCCGCCTTTACGCTGCTTGGGTTTATTGTCCCCGTTGCTGCCAAGGCGTATACGGCATCCTTGCTGGGATTCGCAGGTTTGCTGGGCGGCATGCCGTGGGCGTTCCTGAGGACCAGGAAACATCTGGAACTGATCACTAACACAGAGCAGGCTGTTCGTGATCTGGAGATCGAAAAGAAACAGTACGACCGCGAAGGCGATGGTGGCGACCAGACAAAACTGGACGAACTGGTCAGGGAAATGCAGGTCCTCGACCCGTCGGACCTGGCACAGATCTGGGATGAACGCCAGGGCGTGCTGGAGCGGGTCAAGGATCTTTGGGATGAACTGGCTGCAGACAATGTTGCCCAGCGAAGTCGCGAAATTGAGGAGGAACTGAAGACCATCCAGGAAAAAGTTGAAAAACTCAACCAACAACTGCTGGAAGTCAGTTCGGCGCAACGGAATGTCACCGATATTGAACGCGAAATCGATGCGCTGGAACGCAAGCTGAACCAGATGACGGGCCAGCCTGATGCCGAGCCGACACCGTCGCCGTCGGGTCCAGCAGAGGTCGCCCAAAGCCCGGAGGACCGCATTCGGCAGGTGGTCGAAGCCGGTCCCCGAATTTGCATGAGCCCCGAAGACCAGTACCTGTCGAGCCTGTCCCAGTTCCTCGGAAAATTCCTGAACGCTGTGTTTGGGGACCAGATCGCCAAGGTCAAAATCGGCGGTGACGGCCGAATCGCCTACCATGACGGTGCCAAGGTTATTGATCCCGGCGACCTGCCCCGCGACGTGTCCACCGTTGCTGCTGCCGGGGTGGCCATTGGCACCGCCAAGATCGCAGCTCGGACACGATCGTTTCCACTGGTCTGGGACGACCCGTTTGCCGACATGGACGACGTTATTGTCGACCGCGTGTCACGGGTCATCAACAAAGCTGTGGGCGACCTGCAATTGATCCTGCTGACCGGCCGCAAGGCCCTGGGCGCACCAATGGCACAACCGATCGACCTGGGTTGACGTTGATCGACGATTTGTTTGATCCAACGTGGGCAGGGACAGACGAGGTCGGCCGCGGATGCCTGGCCGGACCGGTCGTCGCGGCCGCAGTCAAGTGGCGTAACGGGCCCCCGGATTACATTGGTCAACTGCGGGACTCCAAGAAACTGACATCAAAAAAGCGCGAAGAACTGGCCGTTCGACTGGTTGTCGACGACGCTGTCGATTGGTCAGTCGCGTGGCGCCTGCCACAACAAATTGACCAGACCAATATCCTGACCGCCAGTCTGGACGCGATGGCCGAGGCCATCGCCGCACTTGGCCCTGTGGCCGGTATCTACATCGACGGCAACCAGGGCATTCCGGTTGACTGTTGCCAGGAGACAGTCGTCGGCGGTGACGACCTCGTACCGCAGATTTCCGCAGCCAGTATCGTTGCCAAGGTGTTTCGTGATCGCTGGATGGCATGCCTGGATGACCAGTTTCCCGGGTATGACTGGGCCAGCAACAAGGGATACGGTACGGAACGGCATCTGTCGGCCCTGGAAAAGCTCGGCCCAACGCCGGTTCACCGGCACAGCTTTGGCCCGATACGCCAGCGGTCGCTGTTTGGATCGGCCTGATGAGCCTGGAACGCGGCAAAGCTGGCGAGGAACAAGCAGCACAGTTCCTGGAGTCCAACGGTTACCAGATCCTGGACCGAAACTACAATTCCCGAGTCGGCGAAATTGACATCATTGCCGGACGCCGCGATGTCATTTTGTTTGTCGAAGTCAAGGCACGTTCATCCAACCAGTTCGGGACCGGCGCGGAAAGCGTTACTGCCAGCAAACAACAGAAGATCATTAAGACGGCCGGGATGTACCTTGCCCGGCACGGACGGGGACGCGAACGGGTCAGGTTTGATGTGATTGAAATCGACCTGTCCAGTCCCGATTCAGAACCACAATGGATCCAGGGCGCGTTTGAGGAATCGTGGCGGGAAAACTGACACTGGTTTCGACACCGATTGGTAACCTGGATGATTTCAGTCCACGCGGCCGCCAGGCACTGGATGGGGCCGATTACATTCTTTGCGAAGACGCACGCCATACCGCCAAACTCTGCACGCGATTTGGCATCCAGACACCACGCCGGGCGTTTCACGAACATAACGAAGAGAAACTCCAGGAACGCATCCTTGCCGACCTGGCGACCGGCCAGGCGGTTGCTCTGGTTTCGGACGCCGGAACGCCCCTGGTCAACGATCCCGGATTCAAACTGGTCCGGGCGGCAATTGACCGGGGATTCGCTGTCCACGCAGTGCCTGGACCAAGCGCGCCAACGATGGCCCTGACCCTGAGCGGATTCCCGCCGACCCCGTGGGCTTGCTTCGGGTTCCTGCCCCATCGGTCGCAACGACGGGATGCTACTGCGGCCGAGATCGCAAACTGGTCACACACGGCGGTTGTTTTTCTCAGTCCGCATCGAGGCAACGAGGAACTGCAGTCGTTGCGTGCCGCCGCAGGCGATCGCGACGCGGCCCTCTTGCGCGAGATGACCAAAATCCACGAGGAAGTTATTCGCGGAACGTTGTCGTCAATTCTGGCAGAGATCGATGACAATCCCCGGCGCGGCGAATGGACACTGGTCCTGGGACCCGCTGATCCGGCGACAACGCCTGAGCCCGAGGAACTCGTCGCCACTGCCGAGCAACGTGCGACAGAAGACGGGATCAGTCGCAAGGAAGCTGCGTTCCAGGTTGCCCTTGAACACGGGTTGCCACGGCGAAGCGTCTATCGAATCATGTTGCAGGACGGACCCGCCGGTGATTAGCACCACGGTACAGCGCGGCACCCTATTGAACCTGCTGGACCTTTTTGGGACACTGAACGGGTCGACCGAACCAGGTCCGCTCGATCGGTCCGACGTTTCTGGACTCAACCCGGTGCGGCAGCTTCCTGCGACAAGACGTTAATAGGTCTAAATGACAGATCCCGACATATTCACACCCGAAGACCACGGCCTGACCGCCGCCATGGTCGATGACGACGCAGTCAAAGTCGTCCGCAGGCTCAAGGAAGGCGGGCACCAGGCGTACATCGTCGGCGGCGCAGTACGTGACCTGCTGCTGAACAAACGCCCCAAAGATTTTGATGTAGCCACCGACGCGACACCGGAACAGATCAAGGCCCTTTTCCGCAACAGCCGGATCATCGGGCGGCGTTTCAAGATCGCCCACGTCTACTTCAAGAACCGCAAGGTGATCGAAGTCAGTACATTCCGCCGCGAACCGGATCGCGCCAAAGAAGAGATCGAAGTCGAACAGGCCAACAACGTCTGGGGAACACCCGAGGACGACGCCCGCAGGCGCGACTTGACAATCAACGCTTTTTTCCTGGATCCGGATGAAATGAGCGTTCTCGACTATAACGCCGGTATGACCGACATGAAGGAAGGCCGGATCCGAATCATCGGCAACCCTGAAGTTCGTTTTACAGAGGACCCCGTGCGCATGATTCGTGCGATCCGGCACGCTGCCCGCACCGGATTCCTGATCGAGGACGGTGCCTGGGAAACGATCAATGAAATGCACGACTTGATCACACAGTGCAACGACAGCCGCGTCCGGCAGGAATTTATCCGCGAGTTCCAGGAGGGGGCTGCAGCCCGCAGCGTTAAGATGCTGTACCAGACGGGACTGCTGAACGATCTGTTACCAGAGATGGCCGAATTCCTGGACACGTTGCATTCCCGCCAGGCAATGAAACGCACATATTGGAAATTGTTAAAATTGCTGGACAAGGAAGGCGCTCAGCACGACCTGGATCCGTCGCTGATTTTCGCGGCCGCACTGGGACCTGCCATTGTCCCAGGCATGCTGGAGCTGTTTATCGACAAGCCGAAATTTGATATCAAGAAAATCCAGTCAAGGCTGGGGCCGTATCTGCGCGCCGTAGGCATTCCCAAAAGTTATGCGGAACCATTGACGCAGGCGCTGTTTGCACAGCCAAAGCTCGACAGCGCCCGCCAGAGCGAATCGCTGCCCAAGCGCCTGACGTCCAAGAGCTATTTCCCGCTGGCCATGCATTTGTTTGTACTGCGGCACCGCGCAATCGGATCAATGATTCCGGAAAAATGGGAAGCAATGCTGCCGAAACTGGTAATTGAGACCACCAAAGCCGGTGACGGCGATGCAGACGATGGTCCACCCAAAAACAAACGGCGTGGTCGAAGCCGGCGTGGTCGAAGCCGGGGTAAAGGCAGCGGCAGCCAGCAGGGAAACAGCAACAAGGACCAGCAAAAACCTGCCAGCGACAAAGGCGACAAACCTGCCACAGACAAGCCTGGAAGTGGACGAAAACGCCGCCGTCGCCGCAGGCGCAGCGGCGGCCCTTCGAAACCGGCAGCCGATTAACGGCCCGTTCGGGCGCGCCGCGACCGCGGTTGCCAGTGTCAGAATTTCAGCAGGTTGCGAATCAGGTCAATCCGGACAAAACCAGCTTCAATCAATACCCGCACCGCCGAGACCCAGACCGCAATCGCGACAGGTACGACGACGAGTCGTTCGCGACTGTAAAACAGGACAAGCAGCCAACCCGCCAGGCCGCCGACAGCCAGGAACAGTGGCGCGTCGCTCCAGGGCAATTTCAGCAGGTCTGCGTACAGCAGGACCAGTAACAAACTGGCGACCAACTCGGCGATGGCAACTCCCTGAACTATTCGCTCCCGCCGAACGGCGACGACAACGACCGCCGCCGCAACCAGCGCACAAGCATGCAAAAGCTCCAAAGACATACCGAATACCGCCTTTCAGGGGGCAAAAACCAGGCTGACGACCAGGGGCCCGATCCACAGGGGGCCGATCATCAGGATGGTCCAGATCATGTTTGCTGTCACCAGCCATTTGCGCCACCGTCGCAGACGTTCGATTGCGGTCGTCCGCAGCGGCTCAATTCCGTCCGCAAGCGGCTGATCCGCCAGGGGTGCAAGAAACCGGATCACCTCCGGGGCTCCGTCTCGAACCCACGAAGGGGCATCAGCGCGCTGCAGGCTCCAATCCGCAGCAACAACGATCCAATCCCCACCGGTATCCCGAACCCGGGCATAAAATTCATGCTGCTCGCCGTCATCACCCAGCAGTTCCAACCGCAACCGATCCAATCCCCGTCCGGTAATGGTGAGAATCGTATAGATCGACCACCAGACCGGGATCATCCAGGCTGCGGCAATCGCGCCCGCTGCGGTCAGCAGGGCGGCCGTGACCGGCGATGGCGCACCGGCGCTGGCCAGGGCCCACAGCAGGGCCGTGCACCCGGTCAGCAGCAGGCCGCGCCACAGAAACCGGATCAGGGACCGAATCAGTCGCGCTCCAGATCGCCAATGGGACGTACATCCGCACCGCGACCGGTCCAGTATTCCTGCAGCATCAGCGACAAATCCATCAGGATTCGGCGATTACGCCGATAATCGAATGGACTGACCCGACTGCGACTCCATGCGCGTACGGTCGTCAAACCGTTACGCCCCTCGTATGCGCGAATGACAACATCGTGGGGAAAGGTGCCGACACTGCGTTGGACGACCCATGCCGTTCCCTGTTCGGGTCGGATGTCTTCGATCGTCCAGTCCTGGTTATCCGTTCGCTCCAGGCTGCCACGCCCGGCATACTCGATCTCACCACCCGAATCGGGGTCAATCGGCTGCAGTCTCAGCGCGTCCTCCAGTCCATCCATGACCTCGGCTGGTGTTGCGTCGATGACCAGGACTCGCAGGCGCCTGTCATCCGTATCTGGCCCCCACTGTGCGGATGCGCACCCGCCCGTCAGGACGGCGCAGGCAATCGCGACCAGGCCAGCAATGCTGACAGGATCTGTTCGAAGACAGGGATAAAAGCTTCGGTGGGCATTCCGACGGGATCTGCGATTTCGCCACTGCCGTCCAGGGTCCCCAGCAACTGCCGCCGCCACGCGCCTGGCCAGTCCACCAAATGGTCGCCGGTCATTGCCAGGAACCAGGCATTGTCCAGGTCGGCCGGTTCCAGCGCCCGACTGCTGTGCGCGCCAAGGTCGATCCCAAGGATTCGGCTGGCCTCCAGCGCTTCGGGCCAGGCCGGCTCGCCATGCCAGGCGTGGGTCCCGCGGCTGACAACCGGGATGTCGCCCAGCCAAGGGGGTACCAGTCGCAATTGCAGCGCCGCACGCTCGGCAAAGACACTGCGGATCCGGTTGGCCGTACAGCAGAACACGATCCGACTGGGTCGATCTGCAGACATTCACGGATTTGTCGGGAATCGCATCATGGGCCGGTTCGCCAGGCAGGCAACGGTTATTCCGGCTCCATATCGTAAAAAGACTGGTCGATGAATCGGTTGCTGGCGAAACCGCCGGAACCGGCATCTGATCCGTCCTGTGTGCGAATAGCACTGACACGGCTCATCTGGACCGACACCCAGCCGCTTGGGGTCCGCAGCAGAACTTCGTCTTCGGTAACCTCGACCAGGGTTCCTGTGTAGGTTGTTCCCGAGGCCGTGACGACGACCTCTTTGCGCAGCATGTCCCTCAGGTCTGCCATTAATCAGGCCGGCCCCTGGGCCAGGCGAATATTGCGAGTCGGGGTTTCGGACTCCAGCACTTCGCGTATTTTTTCGTCACTGTCTTGGGCCATCTTCAATCGACGTACTTCTTCGCGCACAAAATGGCGGCTGATTTCGATTCCATACACATTAAAGATACTGCGTATTTCGTCGAAGCGCCGTTCGATCGACAAGATCGTGCTGCGGAAACCCTGTTCCGCACTGGTGACCCGCAACCAGAATGCCAGGGGATTAATATTGAAAAACCGCTGGTCATTCTCGGTTGGTTCGATCAGGATAATGTCGCCGTTAAAATCGGGATCCTTGCGGTACTGTTCCAGTCCCAGGTGCAGGCGGGTATGCAACAGGGTCCGCAGGACCTGGTTCAGGACCATAAACATTCCCGATTCCTTCATATAGCGCACACCAGACCGTCGACGGACAACACGGTCCAGGCTGCCAGCATTGCTGACGATGGGACGGAATGGATTGTAAACAACGATCAGCCTGGCACCCTTCTCGATAGCCACATCAATATTGGCAGTCTTGCGGACGCCGCCGTCGACATAGTCGGTATCAAACAGTCGGACCGGCGCATAGAAACCCGGCAACGCTGTCGATGCCTGGATCGCCTGGCTGATGCTGACGCGGTTCATTTCATCGTGGCCAAAAACGACGCGCTCGGCTGTATCAAGGTTCATCGCCGCGATGTACAACGCTTTGCCCCGTTGTTTCTTCAGTTCGACAAAATCATTGAAATCCCGGTTGCGTTCGACATTCTTGCGAAAATAGCTTTCGATCCGCCGGTTGTCAAATGGCCCGCTGGGCACAAGCTCACGCAGCGGATTGGGAATGTCGATCGATCGGGCCACGTAGGCAGCGACCGGCGACAGGATTTCCTCCATCGCACCCCAGCTTGGCCGCCGCGCGAACCGCTGCAGCGCGTGGGCTACCTCGCCGGAAAATTCAGGTGCGCCGACAGCCAGGTCAACCATGGCCGTTGGAAAAAATGTCAACACGTGGATCATAAACTCGATCGGCCGCCGCACCGCTTCCTCGACGTTTGGGAAATAAAAATCCCACGGTTTCAACTGTGAAAATCGGTCACTGCGGCCCTCGAGGGATCGCAGCATTTCCTCGGGCCCTATCCCATTGGCCAGTGACGCAGCCAGCAATGATCCGGCGCTGAGCCCGACATACATATTGAAATCAGTGACTTTTCGGTTGATCAGGAAATCGTTCAGTGCCTTCAGGCCACCGACCTTGAAGGCACCACCACTGACCGCACCGCCAGCCAGGACCAGGCAGGTGTCCGCATCATAGGCCTGGTCACCTGGTTTGGAATTCCGGACAATCGTGATCCCCATCAGACGGCCTCCATCAGGAATCGCGCAGCATCCTCGACATCCAACCGCGAGCCCAGAACCAGCGGAATACGCTCGTGCAGTTCAGTCGGTGTCAGGTCCAGGATCCGCTGGTGGCCATCAGTGGCCGCGCCGCCCGCTTGTTCCGTCAGGAAAGCCATCGGAAACGCCTCGTACAGGGTTCGCAATTTCCCGCGCGGGTTGTTGCGATCGCCGGGGTACAGGAAAATCCCACCGTACAGCAATGTGCGATGAGCATCTGCCACCAGGCTGCCAACATAACGGTGAGTGTAGGGCATGCCACATCCGTTGTCCGTGCCTTTGAGGGACGCAATGTAATCCGCTGTCCAACGTTCCCAGGCGGAGGTGTTGCCTTCGTTGATGGCATAAATCCTGCCCCGTTCCGGGATCCGAATATCAGGATGGGTCAGAAAGAATTCGCCGACCTGCGAATCCAGCGTAAACGCATTGACACCGTTTCCCGTCGTCAGGCAGAGGATCGTACTGGGACCGTACAGGACGTAACCGGCGGCGATCTGGTCGCTGCCTTTGCGCAGCAGCAACTGATCGGGATTGTCGCTCAGGTCCACATTGTCCGGTACGTCGAAAACACTGAAGATCGTTCCGACACTGACATTGCAGTCAATATTGGATGATCCGTCCAGCGGGTCCATCGTGACCAGATACCGGCCTTTTTCCAAATCAGGCGGCACGAGGATCGCGTGGTCTTCCTCTTCGGAACCCATCAGGGCAATCAGGCCGCTGTGCAGCAGGTGGTCGACAAAGCGGTCGTGGGCGTAGACATCCAGTTTTTTCTGAACATCGCCACTGGCGTTTTCGCCATCTGTTTCCCCCAGCACATCCACCAGGCCAGCGTGGCCAACGGCGTTGGCGACGACCTTTGCGCCCAGAACCATATGGTGCAGCAAACGGCTGAATTCGCCGGTTGCCCCGGGATTCCGCTGCTGCTCTTGAATGACGAAATGGCTGAGTGGCGTACCGATCGGGTACATTCCACCTCCCTGCGAGTGTCCTTCATTATAGTCACGGCCAAACAGGCCGGGCAAGCCCTGTTGCGCAGTCCCGGTTGACGAAAACCGGCATCTGCACCTGAATTCCCGTATCATGCTGGTTTCAGGCGCAGATGGACGGATTTTGATGTGACAGACCTTCGGCACAGGCCCGATTCAGGACCGCTCTGGCAGTCGGTGAACATAACTGGATCCGGCGCGGAATCGTTCCTGGAACGCATGCTCAGCAACCGGATTGACAATCTGGATGAGGATTCCTGGCGCGGCGCATTCCTGTTGGAACCAACTGGCCGGATTGTGTCGGGAGGACGGTTCATGCGCACGGACAAAGGTTTTGTCGCCGTCTGTGATGACGGCTGGGCTGAGCCGCTGGTCGATGGACTGGCGAAATACCGTATTGCCGATGCGGTCGAGTTTGAGATCGACGAACTGATGGGTGTCCTGGCCCAGGGCGACGAGGATCCCGCGCCGCCTGCCGTCATTCGATATCGCGATGGATTCGACCTGCGGATCAACTACGGTGGTGCCGCTGATACTATCCGGTTTACCCGGGCGCCGGAACAGGTACTGACTGCAGCCGACGCCGAGCGCCAGCGGATGCGCGCGGGGATTCCGGCATTTGGCAGCGAGCTGACTGAACGTACAATTCCCCTGGAAGCAGGGATGATGGACTGGCTCAGCAATACCAAGGGCTGCTACGTCGGCCAGGAAGTCATCGAGCGCATGTGGAGCCGCGACAGGGTGGCCCGGCGCCTGGCGTCGTTTGTCTCGGATGGCGAGCAGCAGTTGACGACCCCGTTGCAGTTTGATTCCGATGGGATCAAGGCCACAATTACCAGTACCTTTGTCGATCGCGGGCGGACCGTCGCCCTCGGTTATGTCAACACTGACAAGCCAGTTGAAGTCCAGGACAGTGGCATTACCTGGCAGGTGTCGCCGCTGGGTCCGGAGTAAAACCATGGCTGTGGATGACGACATGGATCCCGTCGATCCGGAACTCCC
>JBFJWU010000026.1:0-16932 GCA_041623475.1 bacterium
CGGTTACAGCTGGGGCGGATACCACTCGGCGCTGCTGGCCGGGATCGAACCCAACATCGACTACGCCATCCCCGTGTCCAGTGTTGTCAGCATCGCCGATGTCATGATGGGTTGGAAGTTCGGTGCCTATGTTCGCCGGACGGTGCCCGACTATGGCGAGGTCCTCCGAAAAATGCGGCGGATGATCGCGGTTCACGCACCCATCAGCCACCAGCTGCAACTGCCCCGTGAAAATGTGATGCTGGTTGCCGCCGTCGGTGACCGGATCGCACCGCCCGTCCACACCGAACTGCTGTGGGAACACTGGGGCCGACCGAAACTGGTCTGGAGCCGCGGTGCCCACGTGCTGTATTACGACAAGTCACGGATCCTGGCACAGAAACTGAAATTCCTGAAGCGCCTCGATATCCTTTAGCCGGGCTGGCTGCGGACCCCTGACTGACAAAACAGATCGAAACAGGCACGCTGTAACCGTGACTGAACAAACCGAAGAAATTCGAAACCCCTGGCCGGGTCGGATCCTGCTGGTCCTGGCCGTCGCCGGATTCGGCTGGTGGATCTTTGCCACCGCCCGCCAGCAGTCGGCGTTCCACGTCCGCGACTATACGGTCGTCCAGCAGGCCGGGTCCTGGCAGATCCAGGGGCGCGCGGTCAACAACGGCCCGGCGGCAACCCGGGTCTACCTGGAAGTCCAGTACTACCCTGCCGGCCAGCGCAAACATACGCTGCAACAGTTCATCCTGACCAACATCCCCGGCAATTCCGAGTTCGAGTTCGTCCGCGGCCCCCTGCCCGGCATAAACCCCGACGACCTGGACAGGGTTTCGGTCTACCTGGGTACCCAACCCAATCCTTACGGATCGATGTAACAAAAATCCCCGGGGCGGCAATCGGCCGCCCCGGGGTATACGGGCGCTTCATCAATCCATGTCAGCCGCCAGGCGGCCGTAGTCAATTCGTGGTGCTTCTGCGCATCTCTTTGGCAATTTCGGCAAGCCCGACCAGAAACTCCTGGCGGTTGAAAAAGAATCCTTCCTGTTGGGCCAGGAGCAGGACGCCGTCCACGTCGCCGATCCGCATCCGTTGCACAAACTGTGCCCGAATCGGTTCGGTCGACCGGGCGACATCGACGAACAACCGGACATCTTCGACCCGGGATGGCAGCAGGTGGGGAACCATAATCAGACTGAAACCCGGGGCGTCGTTTCCGGCGCCTTCATACCGGCCATATAGACAACACGAACAATGTCGTCGGGTTCGAAATGAAATCCCTGCTGGCGACCCGCATCTGCGATCGCCGACAGGTCACGTCGGGCCAGGTCGCTCTGGACCTGGCGCCGCATTCGTATCGAGACCCTGGCCAGCTCCATAAAGATCTGCGCGTCACTCTTTGACATGAACTCCTCCTTGACTTGTGGGCACTGTTGCCCGGTGACGTCCGTACACCCACGTTTTAACCCCGATCATCGGCCAGGAATGTGATCTGGCGCACAGATCGGTCCTGCCGGTGAGTGAAATTTACGCCTTTGTGATCTGGGTCACAGGGATCCGGCCGATTCGGCCCCGCCAAGGGCCGACAAAGCCGCTGGAAACCAGCAAACGACGGTGCTAGAATCTGAACTGCCTGCAATTGCGGGTGCGAGGACATTGGGCGAGCCAGACCGGGCCGCTCGATCCGGGAAAACGAATATATTTTTGACCCAAACTGTTGGAGGGGCGAGCCATGTCAGGTTCAGGAAAACTGCTGCTGGAATCGGTATACGAATGGGAACAGAACGAACCCAACCGGATGTACCTGACCCAGCCCATTGGCAATGGTGAAGTTGTCAATTACACGTGGGGCCAGGCGATGGACGAAGTCCGCCGGATGGCAGCCCACCTGAAGTCCCTGGACCTGGAGCCCGGTTCCAAGATCGCGCTGCTGTCCAAGAACTGCGCCCACTTTATCCTGGCGGACCTGGCGATCTTTATGGCGGGCCACGTCACCGTCGCGCTGTACCCGACCCTGAACGCCGAAACCGTCGGCTACATCCTCGACCATTCAGACTCCAAGCTGCTGTTTGTCGGCAAACTGGACGACTGGGATTCCATGAAGAGCGGCGTCCCCGGTGATATGCCGTGCATCGCCTTTCCCCTGGCACCCAAAACCGACTACACGACGTGGGACGACATCATCGCCAAAACAGAGCCACTGCAGGGCAACCCGACCCGCGCTGCAGACGAGCTGGCCATTATTGTTTATACGTCCGGCTCAACGGGGCAGCCCAAAGGCGTAATGCACAATTTTGCTGCAATGTCGGTCGCCGGCCGCGGTATGGTCCGCGAACTGAAGATCGGCAAGAACGAGCGCCAGCTGAGCTACCTGCCTCTGGCACACGTATTCGAGCGATTGATCGTCGAAACGGCGTCCTTTTATTCCGGCGCCCACATTTTCTTTGCCGAGTCCCTGGACACGTTCCTGCAGGACCTGCAACGCTGCAAGCCGACCCTGTTTGTCTCGGTACCTCGGCTGTGGCTCAAGTTCCAGTTGGGTGTTTTCCAGAAGATGCCGCCGGAGAAACTGGACCGCCTGCTGAGGATCCCGATCATTTCCGGAATCGTCAAGAAAAAGGTCCTGTCCGGACTGGGGCTGGAACACGTCCGCCTTGCCGGCAGTGGCAGCGCCCCGATCCCGGCTGACCTGATCGAATGGTACCGCAAACTGGGCCTGGTCCTGCTCGAAGGCTATGGCATGAGCGAGGACTTTGCCTATTCCCATCTGTCGACGCCGGAAAAGAACAAGCCGGGATATGTTGGCGTGCCATTTGACGATGTTGATGTCCGCATCAGCGACGAGGGCGAAATCCAGATCAAGAGCCCCGGCAACATGATGGGCTACTACAAAGAGCCCGAAATGACCGCCGAATGCTATACCGAAGACGGCTATTTCAAGACCGGCGATCGCGGTGAACGACTGCCCAATGGGCTGCTCAAGATCACCGGCCGGGTCAAGGAACTGTTCAAGACCTCCAAAGGAAAATACGTCGCACCGGCCCCGATCGAAAACATCATCAACGCCGACAGCAGCGTCGAAACCAGCTGTGTATCCGGTTCCGGACGGCCGCAGCCGTACGCGCTGGTGATGCTCAGCGAAGACCTGCGGGCCAGCCAGGATGACCCGGCAACCCGCGAAAAGGTCACCGCTGCCCTGGAAGCGCTGCTGAAAAAGGTCAACGGCGAAGTCGAAGGCTACGAAGCGCTGCAGTTCCTGGCGGTTGTCCGCGACGAATGGCAGATCGAAAACGGTTTTCTGACGCCGACGATGAAGATCAAACGCCCCGTCATCGAGGACCACTACGACTCGAAGCTGGACGAATGGTACGATTCCGGCCAGAAAATTGTCTGGGAATAGTCGGGCAGACGGCGGCAATACTTTGATGTACACTGTTTGAACTATGGATGCGCAAGGCGATTTCATAACTGTATTCATGGCGTCCGGAATCCCCGAATTCCTCAAGATCGTCGGTGTGGGCATGGCCCTCTGCATCGTCGGCATGGTGGTTGACAAAGCCACCTCCAGCTGACCTGCCCCTGCGACCCAGCGCCTGATTCAAACCATTCTGTGATGACTGCCGGCTCGACAACGGGTCAGGCGAACCGGACCGGTGCGTCTGATGCCTGACCCTGCCGACCACCAGCCGTTTGATGCCGCCTATCGGCAGGGCCGATTGTTTGCCGCCGATGTCCAGGCGTCGGCCCTGATCAGCGCACCTGCAAACCGCGTCTGGTCAATCCTGACAGACCTCGATCGATATTCCCAATGGAATCCGTTTACACCAACCGTCGAGTCCGATCTGCAGCCCGGATCAGCGGCGGTGCTGCACGTCCGTATGCCCGGCCGACCACCAATGGTACGAACCGAATGGGTGAATTCAATGATTCCCGGCCAGCGTCTGTGTTGGGGCATGGTCATGGGACATCGCTGGCTTCTGGTGGCCAACCGCGAACAGCGTGTCGAACCGATCAGCGACGGATCCTGCCGCTACGTCACCGTTGACCGCTTCAGCGGCCTGCTGACGCCACTGATGCTGCTGCTGTTCCGCAGACCAATGCAGCGCGGTTTCCAGGCCGCGGCCGACGGCCTGAAGCACGCCGCCGAGGCGACTGCCGAATGAAAAAGGTGTTTTTTCTAATCCTGGGCGCATTTCGCCGCGCCTCGCTGTGGTGGCAACGGCTCCGGGGCAGGACCCCTGATACCATTGCCGAACAACGGATCGTCAGCGGCCAGGCATGGGACGAGTTCTGCGACGCCCTCAAAGCCGCCGGGGCCACCCTGCAGTTTCCCGGCGCCCCGCGCGATCCCTTTACCCAGGCCGAGGGCTATCGGTACCTGAGCCGCCTGACGCGGGCTGGCCTGGAAGCCTTTGTCGAATATGCCGATCCCCAGGCACCGGTCCTGCGCCGGATGGTCCACGAAACCGCAAAAATGGGCGCCGATAACCCGGACAACTACTACCAGAACGCCACCATCGACGGGCAGTTGACCTACCGGATTCGCGGCAACCGGAGTACCGTCAACTACCTGGGGTTCGGCACCCAGGCAGGACAGTACGGCCAGGATGGCGGCATGCGAACGACCGGATACGTCGAGGCATCAGAACTGGACATTGAACCGGACGGATCTTTTGAGCTGATCGTCAGCGCCACCAGGCAGCCCGGCAACTGGCTGCCTATGGACCCGGAATCAACCCTGTTGATTGTCCGCCAGACGTTCCTCGACCGCGACACCGAACAGATTGCCGACCTGGTCATCGAGCGTGCCGACGGCCCGACGATTCCGGTACCGCTGACACCCGCTGCACTGGACCAGGGACTGCAACAGACATCATTGCTGGTCGCGGGCGCGTCCATGTTATTTGCCAAATGGGCACGGGATTTCCAGAAACATCCTAACCAGCTGCCGCGCTTTGACCAGGCCGTATCGGATGCCGCCGGTGGCGACCCCAACATCGCCTACTACCACAGTTACTGGTCGCTGGAACCGGACCAGGCGCTGGTCATTGATGCCCGGCCACCCGACTGTGAGCACTGGAATTTCCAGTTGAACAACCACTGGATGGAGTCCCTCGATTACCGCTACCACCAGGTCCACCTGAACAAGCATAGCGCCCGGCCCAACCCCGACGGCACGGTCACCCTGGTCGTCGCCCACAAGGACCCCGGCCATCCCAACTGGATCGAAACGATCGGCCACGAATGCGGCACCATGTGCTTCCGCTGGATTCGGGCAACCGAGCACCCGCAGCCGCAAACCCGTGTGGTGCCGTTCGCCGAGCTGGACAACATTCTCGCTGGCACCGCGTGAGCAACATCGTCACCGGCAATCGTTACGCCGACCCGCCCCGCCCGATGCTGGTGCGGCTGATTAACCTGTTGGGGACCGTGCTGCCGGTTGGCCCGTTTGCACGGCGGCTGAACGTCGACAACCTGGTCCGTAACGCCCGGCGGCGGTCTGGACTGACCGACTTCGGCGACGAATGGTTCACAGAGCCGCTGGCGGTCCTGGTCGATGCCATCAATGCCAATGCCAGGTTGACCCCGATGGGACGACTGATCCAGCGGACCCGCCTGGTTGGTGCGCTGGAAAACCGCCTGCGCGCGCGACAACTGTTTCGGCAGAATCCGGAAATCCTTGACCAGGAGCTGGGCAAGGTCATCGTAATCGCCGGCCTGCAGCGAACCGGAACGACCATGCTGCACCGGCTGCTGGCATCGGACCCGGCGGCCCGGTCTTTGTTGTCGTGGGAAGCGCTGAACCCGGCACCCTTCCCCGGCGACCAGGACAACCGCCACCGTCATGCCGAAGCCCGCAAGGCCCAGAAAGCCCTGGCGTGGCTGGCACCGCAGTTCTTTGCAATCCACCCCGTTGAATGGGATGCGCCCGAAGAGGATGTCCTGCTGCTGGACCTGAGCTTTATGAGCCAGGCACCAGAAGCAACAATGACCGTTCCGGCATATGCAACCTGGCTGGAATCCGCCGATCATCGGCCGGCCTACGAATACCTGCGAGACCTGATGAAGCTTCTGCAGTGGCAGCGACCGGGCACGCACTGGGTCCTCAAAACCCCCCACCACATGGAATACCTGGACACACTGCTGGATGTCTTTCCCGATGCAACGATCATCCAGACCCATCGCGATCCGCGCCGGACCATGGGCAGTTTCTGCAGCATGGTGGCCCACGGCCAGGGTGTGTTCAGTAACCATGTCGACCCGGTAGCAGTCGGCCGCCACTGGACCCGCAAGGTCCGCATCATGCTGGAAAACACGATCGCCGCCCGCCAGGCCCGCGCCGATCGCCACGTCGTCGACGTGCTGTACGATGACCTGATGACCGACCCGATCACCCAGATCCAACGTATTTATGACACCGCTGGAATTGAACTGGCCGACGCAGCCCTGCAGTCAATGAACGCCGCCCGCCAGGCCAACCGCCAGCACAAATACGGACGCCACGTCTACGACCTGGCAGATTTCGGGCTGTCAATTGAACAGATCGACCGGGATTTCGACTTTTACCGCCAACGACACGGAATACCGGTCGAGGTTCAGTCATGAACCAGTCGCCTGCCACCGCTGGCACCGGTGCTTCGGGCGTCGGTCATGACAGCGTTCCCAGGGCGGTGTTGACTGCAATCATGGACCTGTTCAGTCGCGAGGGCCGGATTGACCCGCTGCCGGATGATTGTCGCCTGGATGGACAGACGGCGCTGGTGACCGGTGCCAATACCGGCCTGGGCAAGGCGGTCGCCACTGACCTTGCCCGCCGTGGCGCCACCGTTATTATGGCCTGCCGCAGTGGCATCCCCGATGCGGGCGCGGATGTCCGGCACCAGTCCGGCAGCAACCGGGTCACGATGGAACACGTCGACCTGGCCAGCATCGAGTCGATCCGTGACCTGTGCCGGCGCCTGGCCGACTCCGGGACCCGGCTCGACACTCTGGTCCTGAACGCTGGCCTGATGCCCCGCACCGCGCGCCGGTCTGCCCAGGGATTCGAGGTCATGTTTGCCGTCCACTATCTGGCCAACCGGCTGCTGGTCGAAAATCTGACTGAATCCGGTGTCGTTGACATATCCGTTGGCACTTCGCGCCGTCCCCGGGTCATTTTCGTATCATCCGAGGCCCACAAGTCCTCGGCCCCGATCGATTTCGCCAATTTCGGCGCATTCCACGATTATGGCCTGACCGACGGCATGAAATGGTATGCCCACAGCAAATTGCACATGAGCACCTACGCGACCGAGCTCGCCCGCCGGTTTGCGGCCGACCCGGATAGCGATTGCGGCGTTTACCATTTGTGCCCGGGTCCAATCAACAGCAGCATCGCCCGCGAAACGCCGATCTGGCTCAAGCCAATCCTGATTCCGCTGATGGCGCTGTTCTTTCGCTCGCCGGAAAAAGCTGCCGAACCGGTCATCTGGCTGGCCGGCCATCCCGACCTGGACGCTGAAACCGGTGTCTACCTGCACATGATGCGCCGCAAGGATCCGTCGCCATTGGCTACTGACCCCGAAAACGGGCAGCAACTGTGGACGGTAGGTGCGGACCAGTTGTCACGCCTGACCAGTACGTAGCACCGGTCCTGATCGATGACGCCGTGGCGCTTTTTCTGGGGGCAGTTCCACAAACGAACCCAGTTCCAATGGTTCCTGGATTCGATCTGGAAGCAAATGGACTGGGTTGGACATCCACCGCAACCGCTTCAGCCAGGCCAGATTGCCTGCATTACGACGATCAGGGACGAGCGCGGGTTCCTCGATCGTTTCGTCGAACACCATCTGGACATTGGCATCGATCGGATTATTCTTATCGATAACGGGTCGACCGACGGGTCGCTGGAAGCCGCTGTAGCGCTGGACCGGGTTTCGGTCCTGCAGACTGGCCTTGATTATCAGACCTGGAAGGCCTTTTTGCCGCTTCCCGTTATCCAGCGTATCGCACCCGACAACTGGGTCGTGACGCTCGATATGGACGAGTTGTTACGGCTGCCGGCCGACGAACCTGATCTTAAGCTGCCTGAGTTTACAGATTATTTGCAACAATCCGGGGCTTCGGCTGTCGTCGCCCATATGCTGGACATGTTTCGTCCCGGTCCAATTGACGACCAATCGCCCGAGCGAATTCAGAACGGTAATTGGCATTGGACTCCCGAGGGCCTGGTCAGCACAAGTATCGCTGACGAGATCCGCTGGGGACGCAATCGATACCTGAATCCCGAAATCAGGTTTCTTCGCGGGGGCGCCCGAAAATTACAGTTCGGCACGTCGCCGTTGTTAAGCAAAGTCCCCCTGTTCAGAAGTGGAACCGGTGTGCAACGGCTCGGCATACATCGCGTCCGCTGTGCTGTCTATGCCAATGTCAACTGCATCCTTCAGCACTTCCTGATCAACTCCAATTTGTACCGGAAAGTACGCCGCGAGTCGCGTCAAGTTGGCTGGCAGGCCGGCGAATTTTACGGTTCTGTCCAGTTTCCATCGGGCGAACAACAAATTGTCGTTGATATCCCCGGAAGTCGCCCCTTCACGAACGTGGCCGATCTGGAATCGACTGAATTCCTGAGGGTAAGCGACGACTATCGACGCTGGCTGACGACACGTCGGACAGGCAAAAAAAAGCGCCCGCCGGATAAATCCGCGGGCGCCTTTGGAATCGACTAACGTGTCGACTGGCTACTCTTCGATCTCGACCTTGCGAAACGCAACATAATCTTTGATCGGTTTCGCGTGCTTGCGGGGCCGTGGGTAACACCACGCCGCGTCCATATTGCGATTGCCGTCGACCGTTACCGTAAAGTAGTGTGCCTCGCCTTTGCGGGGGCATCGCGTCCTGGTCGCACTGGCTTCCAGAACGCCGTCACGGATCGACTTGGTCGGGAAATAGTGTGCCCCGTCCAGCTCGATAACCTTGCTGCTTTCAGCGAGTACTTCGCCTTTCCAGACTACTTTCATTGCGTACTGTCCTCTCTTCCTGTACCCATTCAATCATTAAAACGTCGCCGCCTGCCGCGCCCGATGCCCGGCAACCTGCTGTAGATATTGCACTGCCTGTATACGTCGTGGATCGCCGTCGTGCCAATCGGCACAGCAACCGGGCCCCCTCCCGAAGCAAAGATGATCCGTCAGGACCACGCCTTGCAGGAACCGCGTAGATTACCTCGGCAATCGGACAGACAGTATACCAAACGGCCATCGGCCGGTGCCAGAACAACATGGCCGGAAGAGCCGTAAACCACTGCAACGGTTAGTATTTTTTGAAAATTACGGGTTTGCCTGCTGGCTGTCCCGGACCGCGTTCAGCAGTTTTTCCAGATCAACGCGAATTTCGTCGAATTGTCCACCGGCAAGGCGTTCACTGTCAAAAATACTGCCGCCAAATGCAATCGCTGCCGCCCCGGCCGCCAGCCAGTCGACTGCATTCTCTGCAGTAACACCGCCGACCGCCATCAGCGGTACGTCATCCAGGGGCCCCAGCAGTTGCCGGAGGTAGGCGGGGCCAAATGCGGCGGCCGGAAACACTTTGATCATCGCCGCCCCGGAATGCCAGGCGGCGTCGACTTCAGTCGGTGTCAGGGCCCCCGCGATGACCGGCACCTGGCTGTTGGCCGCGGCCTCCAGGACCACAGGTCTCGATGTCGGGGTTACCAGGTAGGCAGCTCCGGACGCGACGGCAATCCGGACATCGGCAACGGTCCGAACGGTTCCGGCCCCCACCCGGATCCTGTCGCCAGCCAGCTCGCGCAGCCGCCCGATCAGGTCCGGAGCATTCGGGGTATTCAGCGTAATCTCCAGCGCCGACAGGCCTGCCTGGATGCAGACGTCGACCACCGGCTCCAGTTGCCCGGCCGTTACGCCGCGCAGGATGCCCAGGACCGGCGGGCCCGCGCCAAAGATGGAGTTGTTTGAACGAGCTGCGGAACTCAATCCAGCGTTGCGTCGCCGGTCACGTCGTCGTAAAACGCAACCAGTTCATCCTTCTTATCCGAATCCATCGCCGCCATTGCAGCGCGAGGATGCTGGTTCATAATCCCGGTCACCATGTAAGGAATGAAATAACCCCAGTCGATCTTTTCCCGCCAGGGCAGTATTTGTTCTTCGATGGCGCTCAGGATCGGCCGGACATCAAACTTTGGATTCTTCAGGAACGACACCAGCAGTTCCAGCGGGCAGTTTCCGGCACCGCGTCCCATCCCATACAGGGTGCCATCCAGGAAATTGGCCCCGGCAATGATTGCGGCAATCGTATTGGCAAATGCCAGTTGCTGGTTGTTGTGGGCGTGGATCCCGATCGTCTTGCCCTGCAGCCGTTCCATATAGCGCTTGACCAGGTAGTCGACATCCTCTGAATAAAAGGCGCCAAAGCTGTCAACCACATAGATCGTCGGGACGCGGCTTTTGGCCAGGTCATCCAGTGCCTCGTCCAGGTCGCGGCCACCGACCGTCGACACGGCCATCAGGTTGATCGTCGTCTCGTAACCGCGGTCCATCACCAGATGCGCCAGCTCCACTGCCTTGTCAACCTGATGGACGTAACAGGCGACACGAATCATATCCAGACTGCTGTCCGCCGCATCCGGGATATCGTCGTAGTCGATCCGGCCGATATCAGCCATCGCACACAGCTTCAGGTCGTTTTCCGTATCGCCGATGATGCGCTTCAGGTCCGGCTCGGCGCAGAACCGCCACGGACCGACTTCATTGCGGTCGAACGCCGACTCCGAACTCAGGTAACCGATTTCCATATAATCGACGCCCGCAGCGGCCAGTGAATGATAAACCTTGCGGACGAATTCGTCCGAGAATTGCCACTTGTTCATCAGCCCGCCATCGCGAACTGTGCAATCCATGACCTTGATTTCTGGTCGATACATGATGGTCTGTTCCTCGCTTACCGGGCACGACCGCCATGTCGGCGGCCCGCACAAACCAATCAGGGTATCAAAGACCGAAAAAAAGTCCAATCACGGCAACACAATACGCCCTGCCAACGGGGCAGCCTGCCGACTAGTCTGCGATGACAAAAGTGACCGCCAGTGGATCCTCGCCGATGGCGTACACATCGTCCGGGGGCCGGGGCACGTCGGTCCCGTCCAGCACCCGGACCGCGTGGTCAAACGTCCAACCGGCAGGCGGCTGCAGTTCGCGACGTTCGTCCGACCCGGGATCACTGTGCCAGGCAATCTGTACCAGCCTGCCTGGCGCCGCCAGCGAAACCAGGAACGAACCATCGTCATCGGGGATATCACTGAACCCGGGATCCCGCACCACAGCTGTCCCCCGGGCCAGGTTCAGCAACCGCGAAACCGCCGTGTATGCCGGTTTTGGCAGGTTGGTCTGTCCGTCAGTCGGATCTACGTCGTAATAGACCATTCCGTAGTGACGCTCGGCCTCCAGCGGCACGCCCTTGTCCGGGTCACCATCGACCGCATTGAACATGTGGAACCGTTCGACGCCCAGCCAGGCGCTGATCAGCAACGCCCGCACGCGATACAGCGCCTGGTCGCGTTCACCGACCAGGTCACTGGACCAGCCCGCCTCGGTATTCCACAGCCGTTGCGGCCCGCCAACCGCATCTGCAAATGCACGGATCTGGTTGGTCATCCTGACCAGGGACGGCTGGACATCCGAATCCTTGCCGGTTTCCGGCGCCGCCTGCTGGAATTGCGTATACGGGTGGTAGCTGAGGATATCCATCGCGCGACCAATCTGCGGATGAGCGTCGGCGGTGTCATAAAGGAACCCCCACAGCCGATCCTCCAGCATTCCCGGGATCGAAAAGGTACCGCCGATGACAACCTGGGCCTCCGGATCAGCCGCGCGTATATCAGTTGCCGCCTGCAGGAACAGTGCGCCGTACACGTCCGGATCCGGTTCCGGCCGCCAGAAAACCCAGTTCGGTTCATTCCAGACCTCGTAATAGCTGATCGTTCCCGCATAGCGGTCCGCAACAGCACCGGCAAACCGCCCGAAATCCTCCGGGGCAATCGACGAATCGGATTCATCAACGGTTGCCCACGGCGTGGCATAGGTCACCAGCGCCAGGATATCCAGGCCTGCCCGGGACAACTTCTCGACGACGGTATCGTAGGCCGCAAATTCAAACTGGCCTTTTTGGGGTTCGATCTCACGCCACAGGACGTCGAACCGGATACAGCCGATTCCAGCCGTGACCAGTAGTTCAATTTCCTGGTCCTGCCGGACCATGTCTGCGTCTGATGGTCCAACCGGGATATGACTGTTGGTACAAACCGTGTCATTAAAGGGTTGTTGATCCAACTCCGCAGGCTGCCAGACCGACACCGACGTACCCAGGCACCCTGTCAGCAGTACGGCCGCCACAGCGGTCAGTCCATGAGATACCCTAGCCATGTGTGTCAGGCTAGCATAGGCCCGAGCGTAACAAGAGCGGTGCTCAGACGCCGATGGCGACCGGGCCGACGACTACCGCCTGTCGCAGGTGTTAAACTGGACCGTCCATACCCGTAAAATTCATTCCGGAGGAATTCATGAGCGATCTGACCGCAGTTATCAAAACCAACAAGGGCACCATCAAGATTGACCTGTACGCCGACGAAACACCGGTTACCGTGGCCAGTTTCGTCAATCTGATCCAGCGCGGGTTTTATGATGGCCTGACGTTCCACCGGGTGATTTCCGACTTTATGATCCAGGGTGGCTGCCCTGACGGTATCGGCACCGGTGGACCTGGATACCGGTTCGAAGACGAATGTCGCGGCGACCTCAAACATGACTCGGCCGGGATTCTGTCCATGGCCAACGCCGGACCGGGCACCAATGGCAGCCAGTTCTTTATTACCCATCTGGCAACGCCACACCTGAACGGCAAGCACACGGTTTTTGGCAAGGTCCAGTCGGATGAGGACCAGGAGATCGTCGACAGCATCGAGCAGGGCGATTTTATGGAAACCGTCACCATCGAAGGCGACCCGTCCGGCCTGCTGGCCGCCCAGGCAGACCGGATCAACGAGTGGAATTCGGCCCTGGACGCCCGCTGAGCAGGGCTGGTTGATCAGTCCGGTCGTTCGCCCGTCAGGATAAAAGCGGGCAACTGCCCAACGCCCTTGATATCAATGTTGCCTCGCGGCTCAAAATCGAACTGATCGGCCAGCAGGTCGCGGGTGGCCTGGCTGACCTGGATTGCTCCGGGCAGGCCGTGGGCTTCCATGCGCGCGGCAATATTGACCGCGTCCCCCCACAGGTCGTAAATAAACTTCTTTTTGCCGATCACGCCTGCGACAACGGGGCCGGAATTGATTCCGATCCGGATCTCCATCGGCAAGGCGCTGCTTTCACTGAAATCGTTCACATAGTCACGGATGTCCAAAGCCAGCCGCGCGACGACCGCGGCATGGTCCGGTCGGACCTGTGGCACGCCGGCCACGGCCATATAGGCGTCGCCGATGGTCTTGATCTTTTCAACGCCGTAGTAATCGGCCAGGTCGTCAAAGCCGCTGAAGACAGCGTTCAAAAGATCAACCACCTGCTCTGCGGATATCGTCCGCGACAGCTGTGTAAAGCCGACAATGTCGCAGAACAGGACGGTCGCGTTGTCGTATGCTTCGGCGATCGTTCCCTCGTGTTCCTGCAGACGCCGGGCAATCGGCTCAGGCAGGATGTTCAACAACAATCGCTCAGCGCGCTGATGCTCCTGTTCCAGGGCCGTCTCAGCCTTGTACAAATCGCGGACGAACAACCCCAGGTACAACACCATCCCGACCAGGACTGTCGCCAGGTTCACGTGCTGGTTTTTGATCAGGTCCTGGGGAAAAGAATACAGCGGCGAGATATCCACCATTTTGAAATGGGCGATATAAAACAGCCCCATGCTGACGACGGCGCTGACCAGCATGTGCGGCCAGCGGCCCAGCGGAAACAGCAGGATCGGCACCATCGCCAGAACCAGGAACCAGTAATGGACATTGGTTTCCGGCCCCAGCAGCACAAATGCAAAGGTCACGATCAAACCGTGGAAGACCAGGTTCAACCCCCACGCGGACAGGAACGGATCGACCCGGCGCGTCACATAAAACAATGGCAGGATCGCGGCACCGGCAACAGCGTTCGCCTCGGCCATCACATAGGCCTCGATAACCAGCGAATTGATGGCCCAACCGGCACACAGCACCAGGCCGATGATCGAGCCGATATTGACGAACCGGACCTGACGCCGCACCCGGCGATCGGAATACCGGTGCGATCCACCATCAACCAGACTACGAACCGTATGTCGCAAGACGCTCATATGCGCCTCACAATATCAAGATTCAGGGAAAACCCGAGAACGCGGCTCAGGCGACCAGCAGACGGCGGAGCAGATCCTGGATCTCTGCGACCACTTCCGCGGGGGACTGTTTCTGGCCGTTCAGCAACCAGTCGCCCAGTATGGCCTGGTAGATCGCCATAACCAGCCGGGCAAATCGGTCAGGGTCACCGTCCCGGATCGGGCCCTCTTTGATTCCGGTGGCAATGGTCTGGCTGAGGATCTGGTGCCCGGCAGCCCACTGCTGGGCCTGGATGTCATTTTGCTGGCTGTCCTGGGACCAGGATGTCGCCTGGTGCAGCAGGATCCGCAGGTAATTCGTGTGTTCGCACAGGTACGAGACCGTCACCGATGCCCCGTCCAGCATCTTCTGCCAGACATCGGTATCGGCCGCGGCAACTTTGGCACTGCGGGCCACCAGCTCCTCGCTGTGCCGCTGGTGCACCGCCAGGTACAGCTCGGTCTTGCCCTCGAATACCCGGTATACGGAGCCGACTGCCACATCGGCCCGGGCAGCGATATCGCGGATCGTCGCGCCATCGTATCCGGATTCAGCAAAAACCTGCTCCGCCGCGTTCAGGACATGTTTGCGATAGACATTCGCCCGGGCGACTTCCAGCTCGAAATCAAGCGTCTTGTGCTCTGCCTGTTTTGCCATCGTACTACCTTAGCCCAGCCTCAGCCGCAATGCACCTGAACGTCCGTAGCGAAATTGTGAACATATGTTCATTTCATGGTAACATGCGTTCATGTTGCTAAAAACACGACCAAAGGATCAACGTCGCAATGGCTGAATTGGACTGGGGACGCCTGGGCTACTGGCTGGGCTTCACATTGGTTGTTGGACTGGGCACGTTCCATCTTGTGGCCGGTTACTACCACCTGCGCTATTACGTGCTGCGCAAGGACGACCCGAAAAGCTGGAAATGCCAGCCGGACCGGTTCCTGTCACCCAAACTGCAACGGCGCGCCGCACTGTCCAGCACGACCAACCTGGCCTATGGCGGCGCGTTGACGGCGCTGCTGTTGTTCGCCACCGAGCAGGGACTGATCTCGCTGCCGGTCTATTTCGACGTCGCGGACTACGGATGGCCATACCTGGTTTTCTCAACCGTCCTGCTGTTTGTGCTTGAGGACGCGATCGCCTTTTACGTCCATTGGGCGATGCATCACGAACTGCTGTACAAACGGTTTCATCGGTCGCACCACACCTACGTCGCGACGACACCGTACGCGACAATTGCGATCCATCCGGTCGTGTTCATCGCCCTGCAGTTCGCGTCGGCCATCCCGATCCTGCTGATTCCGTTTCACGTCTATTCGATCGCCGCTGTGTTTATCTACATTTTTGTCTTTAACATCATTGACCACTCGGGGGTCAACCTGGAGTCGCGACTCCCCTGGCAGGCATCCTCCAACTACCACGACGATCATCACGCGCTGTTCCATGTCAATTTCGGGCAACACCTGACGATCTGGGACAAACTGCACGGCACGCTGCGTCGCCGTGGCCAGACCTACGGACCGGCAATATTCGGCGGCCGCGGCAAATCGGCTGAACAGGATGCCCACCCCGGGCCGTTCTACGAGTATTGATCCCCGGGGCTAGGATAAAGCAACATGATCGAAGCCGATGCCATTCCGAACCAGCATATTTCCTACGCCATGCGCAATGCCCAGGCGACCGATTCGCTGGTCTACCTGAATTCGCCGGTCAACCTGATGGACTGGACCCATCTGGCCATCGAACTGCTGATTACCGCCGGCTTTGTCCTGGCGGTCCGACACGCCTGGACCCAGTGGCAATCAAACGAAAACCCGGCGGCCATTCGCACCCTGGTGGTCTGCCTGCTGTATGGACTGGTGATGGACATCACCTCGTACTACACCGTCGAAAATTTCTGGCACGGCGAGTTTACAGTGATGCTGTTATACAACCGCCTGCCGTTGTACATCGTATTTTTCTATCCAGCGTTCCTGTACCACGTCTATATGACGGTGCGGCGCTTTGACCTGGATCCGCTGACCGAAGCGATCAGCGTCGGCTTTGTCAGCGGCCTGCTGTATCAGGTATTTGACAATTTCGGCCCCATGGTCGGCTGGTGGATCTGGCAGACCGACGACCCGACCACCTGGCCGTACCTGAATTCGGTCCCGGTCACCAGCTACCACTGGATGTTCCTGTTTTCCGGTGTCCTGGGCTGGGTCGTGCGGCGGTTCTGCTGGGATGGGCCTGCCAGCGGCCATGCGGATGGCCGTACCCGCCTGGCGATCGGCTTGTCGCCCGTCGCAATCATCCTGGTCGGAACGCTGCTGTTTATCCCCTATAACCTGTTCGCCTACAACGGGATGCTCGGTGCTGCGGCCGCCCTGCACGCATTGTCATTTTCCGCCGCGGGCCTCTGGTTCCTGCTGGGAATTGGCAAGGTCAGCGAACCGCGTGATACCAGCTTGATGCTGTTCCCGCTGGTCTACCTGGTCGGTCACCTGCTGCTGTACGTTGCCAAGGCCGACCTGTTTTTCAACATTGACCCGGATGGCCTGGCCGTCAACGGCCTGGCCGTCGGCAACCCGTTCGCCGCCATGGCTGGCATCATCGCCGGCATCGCCATC
>JBFJWU010000027.1:0-16780 GCA_041623475.1 bacterium
CCGGCCACGTTACCGGCGCATTGAACCTGCAGGCCGGGGACTGCGGATCCAGTTTCTCGCGGTCAGCGGTCCCGTCGACAGCCGGTCGGTCCGGCACACCGTCGGCATCTTCGTCCAGGAATCCTCCGACAATGCCCAACGTTCCCGGCAGACCGTTCACATCGGGCGGCGACTTGTCCGTATCCTTGGAATACTGCCGGTTGTTGTCGGCATCCGCGTAGGGCTCCAGTTCGTGGACAACGATAAAGTCGCCGATCTGGTCCCAGCGTCCGTTACAGTTCTGGTCCGTATACGGCTCACTGTTGTTGTAATCTTCTTCACGACGGATAATCGTGCCTTCTGCCGCCGGGTCCCGGCGACCGGCACCGGCCTGTGTACCGGCCTGGACGTCGACAAAATATTCGTTGTCCTTGTAATAGGCGGGCAGGATCGTTTTCAAGTCACCTGGCGGTGATTCAAACAGGATCCCGAAATCAATAAACGCGGTTTCAAGCTCGTCCAGCGCAGGGATATCTGCGTCGCTGTCAGCGCCGATCCATTGGGTTGCAAAATCGACCAGGTCATCATCAGGGACAATGGTCCGGATCGCGCCACTCATATTCCATACCCCGCCTTCCTTGACGCGGTTCCCCAACCCCTGCATGACGCCGGCAACGTCATCGATCGGGACCAGGGGGGACATCACTTCGACAAAACTGACCAGCAGGCTCCAGAACGTATCCAGCCCCTGGAGCGGGGTATCACCGCTGCCGGGTGCCAGCGAAAAACGGTCCTTACCGTCGCCAATGTCCACCAGTCCTGTTGCCCAGGCCGTTCCCTGTCCCGATGTCCCAACCAGGTGTGAATCCGGAGAATCGCTGGCCGCGTTGTTCAACGCATTTGCCAGGTCAAGGAAGCCGTCGCCTACCAGTTCCTGCGCCCGCGCCAACCGCTCGCCCGCACCTGGCTCCAGAACACCGAATTCGGGATCCAGCAGCGGATTGCCGTCGGTCGGGTAGTCAACACACGGATTGGAGTTGAACAATTTTGCGATCTGGAACTGTGCCGGTGTATCGGAAACAAATCCAAACAGAAAAACGTTGGCAAACAGGTTATTGAATGCAAACGCGAACTCGGACAAGCCGGTGATCAATTCGACGACACCCAGAATCAGGTAAATGTCCGGGGCCGAATAGACAGCGGCCAGTTCCAGGTAATTCCCCTCAGGGTTCGACTCTGCGGTAAAATCGCTCAGGTCGTAGCGGGCGCGCTCAATCGTCACCGACATGTTCGGGTCAGCCGCAAGGGCTGCCCGCAGGTCATCGATAATCGGATCGAGGGCGGTTTCGACCAGCAATTCGACAATCGACTCGAGCGCTTCAAAGTCCTCGAACAGGACGCAGTAACCCGGTCGCTCGGCATTGGCGTCATCCAGGGACCCGCCCTCGCCTCGCAGCGCCTGCAATACGCCACCGGTTTCGAATATGACTTTAACCCGGTCGGCCAGGTCAAACAGCCGGTTCATGGCCAGGCCGAAGTGTGCGTGGCTGAGCACAAACGCCAGGTCCTGCTGGTTGAGGCTGGCATCATCGGTCAGGCGAATTGCCTCGTCGTACATTGCCTTCATATCTGTGCGGACCGAGGGAAACTCCAGCCCGCCGGCAGGATTGGGACCCAGATGGCCCCGCATCAGCTCATCGGCATCCTGGACCAGCCGAACTGCGTCAGTGCCACTTGAACTGCACGCGCTCGCGAGCGCTACGACCGATAGCATCAAGAACCGGAACGGCTTCATGATTGGCCCCCTGTGTTCGATTTGTTTCCGGTAGCCATTTTCATAATGTATGCATCTTCCTTTGGGTGATCATAGTAGTTCTGCCGGTGACCGACTGTTTGAAATCCATAGCCTTCGTAAAGCCGGATCGCCGACCCGTTCGACGCGCGGACTTCCAGTACTACTTCGACAACATCACGACGACGAGCCTCGGCAATAAATTTATCCAGCAGACGCCAGGCAAGCCCGCAACCCTGCCAATTTCCGGCAACCGCCACATTATGCAGTTGCGCCTCGTCGGCGATTGCCCAGCCACAGATATAGCCGAGCAACTCGTCGTCCGGCAACCTGGCGACAAACACCATTTTATCGGGGTGGCTGAATTCCAACAAAAAAGTAGGTAGCGACCAGGGATTCTTGTGCACTTGCTGCTCGACCCGAACCATCGACGGTGCCCAATCGGCATCTGCGTCTTCGATGACAAGGTCGGCAGGCAGTCTGCCCGATCGGCCTTTTGCGCCAGGCGAATTCGTCAAGGTTTAGGCCGGGACTGTTCAGCCGTTGTCAAAATGCCGGTAGACGGCACCGGCCCAGGTAAAACCGGCACCAAATGCCAGGAACAGCACATTGCTGCCAGGCCCGACAAGTCCCTGTTCCTGGGCCTCGCTGTAGGCGATGGGGATGCTGGCAGCCGTGGTATTTCCGTAACGCTGGATATTGTGGAATACCTTGCCTTCGGGCAACTTCAGGGACTGTCCGACAAACTGGTTGATCCGGATATTTGCCTGATGAGGAATCACCAGGTCGATGTCCGCCAGATCCAGGCCGGCCTTTTCCAGTACTTCGCCGGCAACTTCCGGCAGGCGGCGAACCGCGTGCTTGAACACGGTTGGGCCGTCCATAGTTGGATAATGACGCCCCTCAGACAGCATCTGTTCGTCAATACGCGGCCCCACCCGGCTGGCTGGGGCCTCGGTCATCAGGCATTCGGCGTGTTCGCCCTGGGCATGCAACGCGCTGGACAGGATGCCCACCGATTGATCCGTATTGACACCTTCCAGGCAGGCGGCACCGGCGCCATCACCGAAAATAACCGTTACATTGCGTCCGTTGGTCGACTTGTCCAATCCGGTGCTGTGGACCTCGGCACCCACCAGCAAGACGCGTCGGGCCTGTCCGGACCGGATAAATGCGTCGGCGGTGCTCAGCCCGTACAGAAAACCGCTGCACTGGTTGCGAATGTCCATGGCCGGGGTGGTTTCCAGACCCAGCTTGTGCTGCAACAGGCAGCCGGAACCGGGAAATTCGATATCCGGACTCAATGATGCAAACAAAATCAGGTCAATGCCGGCAGCATCCCATCCTGCCTGCGCCATCGCCGCTTGCGCGGCAGCCAGCCCAAGGTCGGACGCACCGATCCCGCCATCGTCGGGTACCCAGTGCCGCTGGGCGATGCCGGTGCGCTGCTGGATCCATTCGTCCGACGTGTCCATCATCTGCGCCAGGTCATCGTTTGTGACGACACGGTCAGGAACCGCCCGACCGATACCAGCTATGCGTGTTTTTAGATTCATTGCCAGGAATCCACCTTGCCAACAACTTGTCCGGGATTTTCGTCAGGATACACCAGCATTGTGGCACTCCCCAAATACCGCAGCCTATGCAAATGCCGTTCTCCAGACTAGAATAGTAGCTATGCGTACGGCAGTTCTGATCTATTGTCTATTTGCTGCGGGTCTGGCCGGGTGTTTCGGCGATCCCCAACCCGCAGACCCGACAGACCTGATCGACCAGGGCGTGGTCGCACTGGAAGCCGACCAGTATGCGCTGGCGATATCCAGTTTTACGTCGGCCGTCACAGTTGCCCCCCAGGACTGCCGGCCACAGGTCGGTCTGGCGCTGGCCCACCTGCTGGAAACGGTCGCGCAATATCGGTCGTTCAACAGTTTGTTGTTCGGCAGCCTCGCTGCGGATCCTGATTCGCTGGATGTCCAGGCGGATGGCGGCCTGATCGAAAAGTCGCTGGTACAACCACTGCTGTTGCCATGGCAAGCAAGCCTGACATCGCTTGCAGCAGCGGCAACGGCGGGGGGCGACGAACCCTGTCGGTTGACGGCACGCCTGCCATTCAAGGTCGGGATATCTGATTTCATTTCAGTCAACCTCCGGTTGGGACCAGACTGGACCGAACGCGAGATGCAGGTGTTGCGGTTCCTGTCATCCTTTGTTCTCAGCGTCAATCAGCTTCTGCTCAGCCACGACCTGGAGATTCCGCCCCTGACGGCGCTCAAGGTCACCAATCGCCTTGATCGGTCGGACCTGGTCAGCTTTCTGCGCGTGCTTGGTGTTGTTCCTGCCGAAGCGCCGCGTTTTTTGGAATGGCATCAGGATCCGGAACGGAAGGATTATTTCGCCCGGATCACGACGACTGCCGGTAATGCCTTTCTGGCGCTCGAGGCGCTGGGCCGACAGGGGCTGGGTTTTCTGGAACAGTTGCCCGAGTCGACCGGGACCGAACTGTTCTACCTGCTGGACGTCGACGGGGACGGGACGATGAACCCAGGAGACAGACTGGTCATGAATATGGAGGGCAAGATTCAGATTGGCCGCGACGTGCCAATCCTGGTCGGCCCGGCAGAATTCCGGATCCACGGTACGGTCCAGCCCGAAGTCCTGGGCGATGCCACAGGATTTCTGAACCTTGCAGCGCGGGTATTCGCCGGCGAGTTGACCCCCGGGACCCAGTTACGACTGGAATCGCTGAACGGCATCTTCATGACATTTGGCCAGGACCGTCCGTTCGAAGATGTCCTGCGCCTGGACCCGCTCGCGTACTTCCGGGGGCCGTTGCAGGCAACCTGGCAGCGACGGGACCTGAATGACAATTGCAAGACGCCGGTGGGATCCGATGTCGAATGTGAATGCCTGGACAAACGAACCATCGAAGACCCCGAAACGGGCGAACAGACGCAGATCAGCGTACAGCCGGATGTGCTTTCTATTTCGGACACCGGCCCTGTTGATGTCTGCCTGCGTGAAGGCCTGGAGCCCCTGGATGGGCGCTACCCGCAGCCGCCCAAGCCAAAACCGCTGCGCGACGTTTTGCCGTACTGGTACATCGATCCGTTTCTAAATGAAGGCCAACCGGTCCTGGGCGTCGAAGGGGAAAAGAGTCCGAACGTACTGCCGAACACTTACCTGCCGCCATTCGTGTCACTGGGCGATTTTGATCATTTTCTGTTTGGCGAGGTTCGTACGGATGTCGGGACAATTGACATCCACATACCCAACGACTGCATTTCAGCGCCATCCGAGGACAAATTTGGTTTGATTACGGTCCCATACACAGCGTTTCGGGACCCGGCATTCAACAACTCGACATTTGTCAACCTGTCGGTGTTAACCGGCGGCGATTGCAATGACAGCCAGTCGATTGAGTATCGAAGCTGGAACCCTGCGGATGTTTACGCGATGAACAAGGTCGTCGCCCATTACGCCAGCCGGTATGGACGGCTGATTTACGACGTCTTCAGTTTTCTGATTCAGTGACCGGCTCGTCGTCAGCGGCCTCGTACGGGGATTCCAGACGACGCTTGCGGATGTATTTGATCGTATAGCCGCCAATAATCCCGAGGGCAACCAAGCCGATCAACCCGACCGTTTTCCGTACGTCCCCGATTGAACTGTGAAAGGCTTCGCCCAGCCAGTATCCGACATAGGTAAACAGGGGAACACTGATCAGCGCGGCAACACCGTCGAGCAGGAAGAAGGTTCGGAACCGAATCCCCAGGGTGCCCGCGGACCAGAATGTAACGGACCGGATTCCCGGCGCGAACCGCGCGAAAAACAAGTAAATCGGACCGTTTGCTTCGAATGCCCGGCCGACCGCATCCATGCGTTTTCGGGTCAGAATCCTCCTGGCAATCGGCAATTCGATCGCCTTTTCGCCAGAAAACCGCCCGATCGCCCAGATAGTCGAGTCACCGACCATCACGCCAGCCAGCGCAACCATGATGCTGCCCTCCAGCGTCACATCGCCCCGATAACTGAAGTAGCCCAGGATGAACAGAACGATGTCCTCGGGCATCGGAAAACCGAACCCGCACAGCAGCAGGACACCGAACGCGGTCAGATAGATGTGCGTCGCAGTCGCCCCGGCCAGATGTTCCATGATGACTTCCAACGGTTCTCCTTCAACCAGCAACGACATAACCCGGAAGTTCGGCGGAACCTCATTATATTGAAAGCCGCGACAAGACGGCAATAGTTTCAGCCCCCGCTCGATACCGCCAGCAAACGTCGGGCCAGCTCCAGGGCGGCACGGGCGCTGTCCGGATTGGCAGAACCGGTTCCGGCGATGTCAAACGCCGTGCCATGATCAGGACTGGTCCGTACCCAGGGCAATCCGACTGTAACATTCACACCCTTGTCGAAATGCAGGACCTTGAACGGTGCCAGCCCCTGGTCGTGGTACATCGCCAGCACGGCATCAAACTGGCCGTCGCGCAACCCCGCGAATACAGTGTCGCCCGGGACCGGACCTGTCGCATCCAACCCATGGCTCATTGCCAACTGCACAGCTCGATCCACAATTGTATCCTCGGTCCCCAGCAACCCGCCCTCGCCTGCGTGGGGATTCAAGCCGCAGACGCCCAGCCGGACCGCCACGGACGGGTACAGGGACGACACGAACCCCTGCAACAGTTGCAGGTCCTGGACCATCAGGTTTTCATCCAGCATGTCCGGTACCTGCCGCAACGGTACGTGAACCGTATGCAATCCAACATGAAACCGATCCCCGTCACTCATCACCATCAGCACACGTGGTACGCCCGCGGCACTGGCAAGGTACTCCGTATGCCCGGCATGCGGGAAACCGGCTTCGGTCATATGCTTTTTGCTGATCGGCCCGGTGACAATGGCAGCAGCAGACCTGTTGGCGGCCATCTCCAGCGCCTCATCAAGTGCCTGCCACGCCAGGCGGGCTCCATCCAGGGTTGGTGCGCCCGGATCCGGAACGGACAGCTGATCATCTGGCCGGCCAACCAACGGCAGTACCGACGGGTCCATCTTCAGGCGCTCGGCGGCACGACTCCAGATCCTGGGGTCGCCAGCCAGGCCCGCATCAACGTCCGGTCCTCGATCGCGCCACGCAACCAGCATGACTTCCGGACCGATCCCGGCGGGGTCCCCGGGCGTCAACAGGATCAAGGTTGTTCGTACCGTTCTATCCAGGCCGCAGACTTCAGGTCAGTCAACCACTGGCGAAACGCAATTTCGAGTTTCTGCCGATGCACCCTGGCACGGACCTGTTCCTCGACTTCGGCAAGGGGGCGCAGTCGTCCCGGGATATTTTCCTGGAATTCAATAACAAGCCAGTTACCGACCCCGGCGGGAAAGATCCGGATGTCTTCCGGTTTTGCCATGGTCCCGACCCATTCCTGGATTACCTGCTCCAGATCTGCCCACGAGACCTCAATCGCTGGTTGCCCCTGGAACAGCTCTGCCGCGGCTTCCCCGGACAACTCCCCGTCGCATTTCGATGGCTCGCAGACGACACCTGACTCGCGGAGGTCTGCAGATGATACGTTTCGTACGCGCATCCTGACGGATGGCGGCGTTCCGAATTCCGCAGGATTGGATTTCATAAACGCCAACAGGTCTGCACGGTCAAGGTTGACCAATGATTCAATCTCGGCCTGAATGATCTGTTGCCGCAACATCTGTTCGCGCAAGAGCTCACGATACTCTGCGATCGAAATTCCGTACTCGTTGGCAACGGCGTCGACCAATTCGTCTCGCGATATGCCGTTTTGTTCAGCGATCAGGGACATCCGTTCATCCAGTTCGCGGTCGGTCGTCCGGATTCCCAGCTTCTGGGCCTGCGTTGCGATCAGGATGTCTTCGATTTTTCGTTCCAGCAACTCGCTTGGGTCCGCTATTTCCTCTCCCTGCCTGGCCAGGGTCGCGGACAGTGCATCCAGGTCCGATGCCAGGACCGGCTCACCCTGCACAACAGCAACAATCCTGTCGACGAGTTCACCAGGTCTTGTTACCTGGGCGTCGACCGGAGACGCAGCGAACAACAAGCCGGCTGCAATCAGGATTCGGTTTTTGACCATAATTCCTCGTTGATTTCAATTTTTGCAGATTCACGCAACCGCCGGACGAGATCGACCTTTACGGCACGGCGACGTCGCTGTTCCAGCTCTGCGCGAATCTCGTTTTCAACCTCGTCCAATGGTCTGCTGTATGCGGGACGAACCTCGGCAATTTGAAAAATGTGGTGCCCGTATTCGGTTTTCACGATCGGCGAAATCGTCCCCGGCTTTAGCCGAAATGCCGTGCGAAACGATGCTGGCAGATCGGACGCCTGCAGATACCCAAGGTCGCCACCGCGAACGGCTTCGGGGCCCAGGCTGTGTTGCCTGGCAATCTCATGAAAATCCTCACCCTTCTTCAGCCGCGTCCGCAATTCATCGGCCAGCGATGCCTCGTCAACAACGATCTGAAACAGGTGAACTTCCCGGGGGCGTTCAAACCGACCGGGGTTTGCATTGTAGAACTGCTCAATTTCGACGGCGGAAACGGGTTCGGACGCAGCCATTTCCAGGTCAACCAATGCGGCAACAGTCAACCGTCGCTGCAGGTCTGCACTCCAGGCGCGTTCGTCGACATAGTGTTCCAACAGGAATCGGCGCCAATTCCGGTCGTTCATCTTGCGTTGCAGCAGTTCCCGCTCTCTGGCAACACGAGATGCCGGAACCGTCACGCCGCGCCGCTCCGCTTCCATCAACATCAGGTGTTCACTGGCCAGCTCGGCCAGGATTCGCTGCCGCATTCGCGTCTGGTCCGAATCGTCCAGCACCGGGATTTCGCCAAGGTCTTTCTTTACCTGCCGGACACGCTGGACATACTGGTCGTGACTGATCTCGCGGCCATCGATTCGCAGAATCCAGTCTGACTGCGCCTCCTCGCGGGTACACGCAGGCATGCCCGCCAACGCCAGCACGAACGATATCGCCAGTCCTCGCAGAATCACTGTGCTGCAAAATGATAAATTCCAGGCCATAAAAAAAGGGGCGCGAGGCAGCCGAACTGGCTACTGCTCGCGCCCATGGATCATGCACGGTTCAGCCGGCAATCGCAATTTGCGACCGACCGAATTTTTTGGTCAGCAATCAGGTTCGATAGTTCACCAGGGCCTATTCGGGTGCCGGGGTGTCGGCATCCGCACCCTCGTCTTTCTTCTCTTTTACGTCTTTCGGATTCTTTTTCTTTTCCTTGCCGGGCTCCGGCTCCAACTTCTGCAACGCTTCGTCGTCGATCTTGACTTCGTACTTCTGCTTCAGGCTGGTCATAAACGCTTCAAATGCCTCCTGCCGTTTGCGAGGCATAATCTGCTTGCGGATTTCGTCCTTGACATCCTCGAACGACTGATCGTTGGGTTCCTTGACATCAACGAGCCGAATGATATGAAATCCAAACGGCGTCTGGACCGGGCCCGACAACTCACCCGGCTTCAGCGACAGCGCAGTTTCCTCGAACTTCGGATGAAACCGACCTTTTTCGACGTACCCCAGGTCTCCGCCTTTGGATGCGCTGGGCCCTTCGCTCATTTCACGCGCCACGTCTTCAAACTTTGCGCCGTCCTCAATCTTCTTTTTGGCCGCGAGCGCCTTTTGTCGAGCTTCCTGTTTTTTGGCCTGGGACGCGTTCTCGGAAACTTTGACCAATACATGCTGCGCCCGGTATTTTTGGCCACCGGCAAATTTCTGCTTGTTTTTGTTGTAGTAGTCCAGCAAATCTTCTTCGGGGATATCGAACTCGTTCTGCCAGACTTTCATCAACTCCTGGAGAAGGATTCGCTGAACGGCCTGCTCAATCTGGTACGCGACCTTCGGTTCGGAACTGATACCGCGGTCTTCGGCTTCCAATTCGATCAACTGTGCTCTAATCTGGTGCTCAAGAATCTGTTTCCGACCACTGGGTGTCTTGGCCCGTGCCTGCCATTGTGGTGGCAGCGCTTCCAGGGATGACCGGAAACTGTCGACAGTAATTCGGGCTTCACCAACCGTTGCCAGGGCAGGTTCTTCCTTTTTGGAACACGCGACGATCAATACGGGAACCGCAGCGAACAGGGCAATACGAACGAAATTAGGGAGCATGGATTTTCCTTTCAGATGAATCACGCGACGCCGACCGAACCCGTTCGGCAGATTGGAAACGTCACGCTAACACAACCGGTTTTCTACCGGCAATCCCAAACAGCCTCCGGGACAGCCCGAACCGTCGCTGCGGGATGTTTTATACTGTCCCCAATTTGACAGCGGATTCCGGCAATTGGTTCCACGGTTTCGACCGTTTGTGTTTTCGATGCCGTCCGGGAATCTCTGGATCGTGCGGTGCTGCCGCGCCTTCGACATTCGGATTCAGGTGACAGACCTCAAACTAGAACGAAATGACCAACCGCTCCGGGAACAGTTATCCGACCTGTGGCGGGATGTCATCGAACACGCTCATCGCGAGCAGCTACGCTCCCGGGACGGGTTTGGTGTCGCCAAAACAATCTCCGAGGCCGCGGATACGTTCATCCGCTGGATATATGACGACGCCATCGATGTCTATGGCAAAAAGTACGCGGGCGGTGAAACGCCTTTTACAATCTGCGCCGTGGGTGGCTACGGCAGGAACCACCTGCAACCGCACAGCGACATTGACCTGCTGTTCCTCCACGACTGGAAACCGACCCCCCTGCTGGAGTCCGTCACCGAATCCATCCTGTACACATTGTGGGACCTTGGATTCAAGGTCGGGCATGCCACTCGTAGCATCAAAGACTGTGTTGACATGGGACGCCAGGATGTTACCGTCCAGACCAACCTGCTGGACATCCGTCCCATCGTTGGCGATTCCGATTTTTTCTCCCAGGCCTACAGCCAGCTCGAAGCGGATCTGCTGAGATTCCGCCCCTCAAAATTTGGCCGGGACAAACTGGATGAAATGAATGCCCGTCGCGAACGATACGGCGACACGGCGTACGTTCTGGAACCCAATATCAAGGAAAGTCCGGGGGGCCTCCGGGACTTTCAGACGGTCTACTGGATCGCCAAGGCCGCATTCAGGGCCGAGGAACTGTCAACCGTTTTACAGTTGGGGATCCTGGAGCAGGATGATATCAGGCAACTCGAGGACAATTTCCGGTTCCTTTTTTACCTTCGTAACCTGCTTCATTTCGAGGCGGGCAAAGCCGAAGATCGGTTAACGTTCGACTTGCAGACGCGGACCGCACCCAACCTGGGACTGCGCGACCTCGAATCGGAACTGGCATCCGAAGGGCTGATGCGCCTGTACTACGAACGCACCCGGGAATCTGTGATCGCTGTCGACTTTGCCTGCCAGGAATTCATGGACCGGATCGAACCGGTACCGCGGCGCTCACTGTTTCGGCGCAAGCGTTCACTGGGTGACGGGTTCTATGCCTACCGCGAACGCCTGTGGGGAACAGCAACCAACCTGGCAGACCACCCGCACCTGCTTGTCAAAGCGTTCCATCTGTCGCAGCAGAACGAACTCGGCCTGAGTTTTGAGTTGAGGAAGTCCATCAAAAAGCTGGCGGGCGCGCTTTCGGGGGCCGAGCCGGATGAATTTGCCCGGGCATCGCGATCGCTGCTTGACATCCTGACGGGGACCAACAGGACGTTCAAGGCGCTCAGCGAAATGAATGAACTGGGGGTCTTGAACGAAATGATCCCGGAATTCGAAAAGCAGTATTGCCGGGTCCAGCACGACACTTACCATATGTATACTGCCGACGTTCACCTGTTGATGTGCGTACGGATGCTGGCGCGCTTGCGTGCCGGCCAATTTGAATCTGACGAACCGGAACTGACCGAAATGGCGCAGTCGATTTCGGGCGAGGACCTGGATATTCTTGCCGCGGCGGTCCTGCTTCACGATATCGGCAAAGGCTACGGCGAAGACCATTCGCTGAAAGGTGCCGAACTTAGCCGCCAGATCACTGACAGGCTGGGAATGTCGCCGGCGGCAAGCCGCGAGGTTTCATTGCTGATTCGCCACCATTTGCTGCTCAGCCATACAGCCCAACGGCGGGATCTGTCGGATGCCACGGTCATCCGGGAATTCGCCGGCCATTTCGAGAGCGCCGATCAGGTCACCAGGCTGATGATCCTGACGTTCTGCGACCAGAACGGGGTCGGACCAGGAGTCTGGAATCCCTGGAAACGGTCATTAATGCTGCAACTTCATCAGGATGCCCGCCTCGTCCTCGAACGCGAGGACATCCAGGGTGTGCATCGGAACAGGATTCGAGGGCGCCGGCAGGCAATTCACAAACGGCTGGAAAACGAATTGCCCGAGGACAATCTGGAGCAGATCCTGGGCGAATTACCGCCCCGGTTCTTTCTGTTCCACGACCGTGAAACATCGGCAGGCATTATTACGGCATTCCATTCTGCCCGCGAAGGCGATGGCGATGTTGCAATTGTTCCGACAGGACACGAAGGTCATTTCGTCGTCCTGATGGAACCAGACCGCCCCGGTCTGTTCTCGTTCCACGCCGGGCTGTTCCGGAATGCAGATATGGGGATTGTCAGTGCCGAAGGCTACACCCTGCAGGACAGTGGCTGGGTAATCAACTTGTTTCGCGTTGCACCACGCGATCCGCTTTTCTTTAGCCAGCCCGATCGCGTCAATCGATTTACGAAATCGATCCGTGCGCAGATGGGCAACCCCGATACGGTTCCAGATCGGTCCAGCAGACCGGCGCGGCGCCGTCCCCGATCCCGGCGACGGACCGGCGTACGGGTACACGAGAACCTGGCAACGAACTACACCGTCTTCGAGGTGTTTGGCTGGGATCGACTGGGACTGCTTCAGGACCTGGCAAAAGTTTTTCCGGATCACGACGCGAGCATCTGGCTTGCCAGGATCGACACAGAGGGCCAGCGCGTCTATGACGTTTTCTACGTTGAAGACCGCCAGGGGGGACAGATTACTGACCACGGGCGCATTGACCAGATCCGCAGCAGCCTGCTGGCCGTCGTCAGCGAATGACCAAATTCCACATTTTTTATGTGGTATAATCTTATTTCCCTGAAGAAAGCGAACCTAAAACTACATTAATTTAATGCGTGATTGGGCCCGGCATGCCGGATTAAGCACGGCAGTGTGTTTACGAAGCATCTGACCCCATTGACCCACGCGGCAACAATTGAACAGGAGATTTACTGGCAATGAGCGAATCAGCACCCAAAAGCAAAAATATTGTGTGGCACGAAGGCAGCCTGTCTACCGAACAACGAACTGACCACCTCGGCCAGGATGGATGCGTTCTGTGGTTCACCGGACTCAGCGGTTCCGGAAAGAGCACGGTGGCATGTGAAGTTGAGCGGATCCTTGTCGAGAACAACATTTTTGCGAAGGTCCTTGATGGGGACAACGTCCGACACGGATTGAACCGGGACCTGGGCTTCAGCCCCGAGGACCGTACCGAAAACATCCGCCGGATCGGCGAGGTTGCGTCGCTGTTTGCCGAAGCAAATATCATCACGTTGACCGCCTTTATCAGCCCCTATCGCGCCGACCGGGACGCCGCCCGGGCTGCAACCGCAGAGGGCCGGTTTTTTGAAATCTACGTCGCTGCGGACCTTGAAGTTTGCGAAGAACGCGACCCCAAGGGTCTGTACAAGAAAGCTCGATCCGGCGAAATCCCGCAGTTTACAGGGATCTCTGCGCCGTACGAAGCCCCCGAAAAACCTGAACTGACCATCAACACCGGCGAGCAGACACTGGAACAAAGTGTCAACGCTGTACTGGAGTTCCTGGCCGAGAAAGGAATATGGAAAGCGGGCTGACACCAGGGGAACTACGCGCCCGACTGGAGCCAATTGAAGACCGCTGGGATCAACTGAAAGCCGCAGCGGAACTGGTTGGTAACGGCCGGATCGCGCTGGGTACCAGTGGCCAGCTTTCGGGAACGGCCATCATTGACGGGGCACACCGCAACGGTATCGATTTGCGGATTTTTACCGTTGATACTTTACGGCTGTTTCCGGAAACACTGGAATACATTGATACCGTCGAGAAACATTACGGTATTTCCATCGAACGCGTCTATCCGGACCAGGACGAACTGGCCAGGATGATCAATCGCCACGGCGTGTTCCTGTTTTTTGACAGTAAGGGCAAGCAGGAATATTGCTGCGAAACCCGAAAAGTTCGACCAAACTACCTGGCCCTGGCCGACGTGGATGTCTGGGTTACCGGATTGCGCCGCGACCAGTCGCAGTTCCGGGCGAATACGCCGCGTGTCAGCATTGCCCGAATCCCCGACCTGAATGACCAGGACGAGGCCAAACGGGATATTGTCAAACTCGCGCCCCTGGTGGATTGGAGCGAATCCGATGTCCGCTCGTTTCTCGCCGAAAGCGGCGCCCCGATCCACCCGCTGTTACAGGAATCCGGGCAGCCTGAGGACTCGGAATGGTTTTTTGAAAGCCTGGGTTGCGTGATCTGCACCACCCGCCAGGCACGGTGGGAGAAACCCAGATCCGGGCGCTGGCGCTGGTTCAACAACGACGACGCCGAACAGAAAGAGTGCGGCATCCACCTGCCCCCCCCGTCTCACGTCAACGAGGATCTGGACAAGGTCCCTGGCTGATTCCCTCCCGGCGCATCCCCACAGGGAATCGAAACGCGCCCTGCTAAGATAATTAGCACGATAATTCGGCGAAAGCAGGGCCTATGGACCGGAAAAAACTGGATCAATTCCGTGACTTACTCATGGAAAAAGCATCTGATCTGACGTCTGGTGCCGAAACCACGCGCAGCGGAATGACCCACGACGAGAGTCTGTTTCCGGACCCGGTCGACCGTGCGTTACTGGAAAGTAATCGAAATTTCCAGCTTCGGCTTCGAGATCGCGAACGCCGCCTGCTGCGAAAAATCCAGGAGGCACTGGGGCGGCTGGAAACCGGAACTTTTGGCATCTGCGACGAATGCGGCGAAGAGATCGAAACCGAACGCCTGCGGGCACGGCCGGTAACGACATTGTGTATCGAATGCAAAGAGGAACAGGAACGCCTGGAAAAAATGGAACTCTGAGATAGTGGCGTTACAGAATCTTCAACAGACCATGCGCTCGTTGTTTCGCGGGTTGCCAGCGCGCGACAGCGATATCGATTCGGACCAGCAGATCCAGATCCTGTCCGAAATCACGCGGGCGGTCGCATCGACAATGGACGGCGCGGATTCGGCCCATCGCCTGATTACCGAGGCGATCACGTCATTGCTGCGGTCTGAGCGCAGCATTCTGTTCCTGCCGGATCCGACAGGTGGTTTTCGCGCGGCCGCTGCCAGTGGGCTGGTTGACCAGCAAAAGATTGGCGGTTTGAAGATTCCCGGGGACATCGGCGCTGTTGCCAGGGTTTTTGACTCTGGAAAGACCATCTTTATCCCGGACGCGAACAACCCGCCGTTCCCCCTGTCTGACATGGCCAACGAACTGGGAGTACAGTCCATTGCGGCGGCACCGCTACGGTTACAACAGGAAACCATCGGTGTCATCGTTGCCGACACCCGGCGCGACGGGCGGCCATTCACCCCGGCAGACATCCGTATGCTCGAAGTATTTGGGACGTTGGCGGCATTTGTCGCTTCCGAAGCACGCCTGATTGACGAACTGCGGCGACGAAACGCCGAGATGGAATCCCTGTTCGACGTCGCCCGCCACTCCAACAGCGAAGCCAGTCCAGAAGCCGTGCTGCGAATGATCCTTGACAATGCCGTCGAACACACAGGCTCGTCATCCGGATCAATCATGTTCGTTGACCCCAATAACCAGGAACTCGTCATCCGAGCCAGCGAAGGGCTCCCGGACGACGTCGGGGAACATATGCGCCTGTCCGTGGGCCAGGGGGTAACCGGTTGGGTTGCCAGTCAGGGCCTGAGTGCGCGGATCGACGATGTCCGCTCAGATGATCGTTACGTCGAGGCAAGTGGAACGGTTCGCTCTGAACTTGCGGTGCCGATCAAAACCGGGAACGAGATTGTCGGTGTCCTCAACGTCGACAGTGACCACGTCGATGCATATACAGACGAGCACCAACAGTACCTGGAAGCCCTTGCAGACCTGGCGGCATCACGAATCAGGCTGGCGTTTTCCGATCAGGGAGACGACCAAAGTTGAAACTGACCAAAGCTGTGATTCCGGCAGCCGGACTGGGGTCCCGGATGTTGCCCTTTTCCAGCGCGGTTCCCAAGGAATTGCTGCCGGTTGGCACCATGCCCGTCTTCCAATATGTGTTGTCTGAAGCGTACCGGGCTGGCATCGAAACGATTGTCCTCGTAAATGCGGCCTGGAAGACAGCCCTTGATGACTACCTGAGCCCGGATCGCGGTCGACTGGCATCAATCCTCGGCACCGAGAAAGAACGTATGCTGGACTCGCTGATGCAGCTGGCCCGTGCGATGGAGATCGTATCGGTTGACCAGCCAGAGCCCAGGGGATTGGGCCACGCCGTGTCGATGGCCAACCCGATCGTACAGGACGAACCGTTCGCTGTCCTGCTACCCGATGAAATCATCCTTCAGTCGCCGGGTGTCGTCGCCGACCTGATCAACGCTTCCGACGACACAACCGGGGCGATTGCCGTGATCGAAGTCCCGCGAGAAAAAACCAGCAGCTACGGGATCGTAGCGGTTGACAATGACGGCAGCGAAGCACCGGGAATCACCGCGATGGTCGAGAAACCGGACCCGGCGGACGCTCCGACAAATCTTGCGATTGTCGGCCGCTACGTATTTCCCCAGGGATTCCGGTCGGCCCTTCAGGACTTGCAGCCCGGCGCCGGTGGCGAACTGCAACTGACAGACGCAATGCGCGATAACCTGGACCGGTTTCCGCTGCGAGCCGTCCGTGTATCGGGTCGCCGTTTTGACACTGGCAATCCGGCCGCCTACGCAGCCTGCTGGCAGGCATACCTGGACGCCCCGGAAGCGTTTCAC
>JBFJWU010000028.1:0-16573 GCA_041623475.1 bacterium
ATGCGTTGCGTTGGTCAGGTCGATATCCCACGGGCGCAGATTCCCGGTTTTACTGAACAGTACAGGGTGCCGGGGCAGGATCTGTTCGCGTGCCACGGCTTCGTCCGGGTCAAGTCTCAAATCCAGATTCGGCCAGTAATCCAGCCCGGCCCTGCGGACCCTGGCATCATCCAGCGAAAACCCGGGCGAACCGACGATCCTCAACGGTATGTTTGCCCCGACACAACTGCGACCAATATTCCCGGTATTGGGCGCGATTTGCGGATTGACCAGTACACATTCGATCAGATCAACTCACCCCGCTCGTTGCAATGCGATTGTCCAGGACAGCTCTTCGCCGTTGGTATCCAGGAAACCACTAAGCGATTTGTGTACGTCCATCCATGGTCCAACCCATTCCCAGACCGTCGGCGGGCGTTTGAAGCCTTTCATCTGCACCTTGCCGCAGCGACGCAGGATCCTGGTTTCACCGTCCTTCCACGGCACCAGCAGGAATGTCTGCCCTGGTTCCGGCATCAGGAATCGCGCTGAAAGGCGCTGGATCAACTCTGGCGTCTTACCGGACCAGAATTTGACCTGGTTGACTTCACCCGATTTGAGCAGTGTCGAAACGCTTTCCGGGCTGAGTCCGATTCCAGTGTTGTACATGCTGGTTCCGCCGGAAAATCGTACGGCCCCGGGAACTGCCATCGCGACAGCCCCCGCTTCTTCGGGATCGGTCGGCCAGGCATCAAGCAACTCTTCTGGCCACTCGCCGCCTATTTTTGGGCCAACGTGGATTCGGAACGCCCACGGCCGATCAGGGAATCGTTTTTCAAATGCCTGCAAGGCTGCCAGGACGTCGCCGTCTCGCTCAACTCCACGAGCGCTTTCGTTGATTTTTTCGGCAAGGGCGACGTACACCCGACCAAAAATGTCATCCTGGAACTCCAGGTCAACCGGCGACGGTCCAAAACTGACAAAAAATCCAAAGTCCAGTTCGACCGCACCCATGCCGGTGGCTCGGTCGGCAAGCTCAATCTTTGACTGCAGTTCCTGGATCCGGAGTTCCAGATCTGGCGCATCGTCGTCGCCAGCCCTGGCCAGCTCGATCTTGAGCTCGTGCAGCTCAAGGTTTGCCTGTTCAACCTCGGCTTGCAATTCTGCATCACCGCCGCCCATATTTTTTTTCAGGATTTCGCCGATCTCGTCCTGCACCAGCGCCGTTGCTTTCTCTGCAAATCCGACCAGGTCGACAACATCACCGCACAAACTTATGGCATCACCCATCAGGTTGTTGAGCCGGATTCCGCCCCGGTCAGCCAGGTCAATTCCGCCTTTGAAAAAACTCTTGGCGATTTCCAGCAACGGACCATAGAAGTTCTGCCTCAGGAACTGCCGGATCTCAACTTCCTTAAGTTGGGCCGTCAGCGCTGTAAACCCTTTCAGGTCCGCGAACAGATGGCCAGTACTGAACACCTGGATGTCGTCCTGCATTGCACCTGACGAATCGCCAACCATAAATGCATACAGCCCGCCCCGTTCAGACTCTTCGGTGATCCTGGCTTCGTCATCGGGACCACGCTCCAGCAAATTGAACGAATTTTGCAAGAATTCAGCCGACCAGTCGTCAAAGGCATGCAGTAACGCAAGTTTGGCCATAAACTGCGCCCCGGTCTTGCGCCGGACCTTGCCCTTGAATCGTTTCGACTCTTCCTTGAGTCGCTCTGATACCTCATTGTGGGCCGAAGGATCAACCTTGGAGAGCGCCTCAAATAACGGCAGTCCGGTGACGCTGCCAGCGTGGTGGACCCATAACTCCTTCTCTGACGGCTCGATTGTGTTCTCGGCTGCCTGCATCCCCAGCAGAAGCGCGCGACTGGCCTGGTCCTTGAGTTCCGCGGCCCACGCCATCTCCAGGCCGTCGTCGTCAACGACATCCTGAATCCAGGCTGTCCAATCATCAAGTGCTTCGACAGGCGGTGTCGCCCGCCCTTTCCACTGCCGTGCCTCTTCCGCGATTCTCGACTGTACGGCCTCTGGAAGCATCATATTGACGCGGATTGATGATGCAAGGGTTTCACCCATGATTGTTGCGGCCGGCCCGCCCCCCAGGATGTTCTGCCAGAACTGGCTGACGAATTCTCGTAACAGCACCGGAATCGCGTGCATGCCGGCCTCGGTCCATGCTTCGGGAATTGATTCCCCTTGCCAGACCAGGCTGACGGCCAGCAACTCCGGCAGCGGTTCCTTCGCGGTGGCCCGGATCTTGCGGATTTGCCCGTCAATCAGGGTCCAACCAGGCTTGCCATAAACGGGATCCTCGCGAATGCTTTTCCAGATTGAGCCGTCGACCGGTGCCGCGAGGGGCTCGGAAGGGGAAAATGCCTTGTAGGCTCCGCCCCATCGGGCTGGCCCCAGGCTGATTCCGTCGCTCCAGTCATTGAGCGTAACGTTTTCTCGTTTACCTGAAGGAATGTACGGCAGCGCCCGAAGCGCGGCACGCCCTGCGGCGGCGCGAAACAGGTTCCGCCAGGCGTCGGTCAATTCCGGACCAATGCCGACCCGCAAGACGGGCTGGCCCGTTTGCAAGCCCTGGACCCGCCTGAATGTCTGCGGATCCAACTGCGCTGCTTTTTGCCACCGGGTACCGCTCTTGGACAACGCGTTGGTAGCGTCGGCTATTCGGTCAAACCGAATCGTCCTTGGCCATTCGATCATTTGATCGACTCGCTTTCTCGTCGTGTCCGCCCACCCCGAACCTTGATTCCAGAACTTCGCAAATCCGGCTCCAGTCTACCCCACGGGTGCGTGCCAGAACAAGTATATGGAAAATCGCATCTGCGGCTTCGCTGGCCACGTTTTGATCCGGTTCATTTGCCGCAGCCGCGACCAGCTCCGCAGCCTCTTCCTGAACCTTTGCCGCGGCAGTGGCGGGATTGTCCAGCAGGCTCTTTACGTAACTTTTGCCAGCGGTGCTGGTTGTTCGTTCGTCAATAACAGCCGACAGCCGCGCAAGTATATCTGCGAGCGGCCAGGGATTGGTCGCACCCGATTGCCAGGAATCACCAGCGCGCTCGTTAAAAAAACAACTCTCTGCGCCCGTATGACACGCCGGACCGGACGGTTCGACCGCCATCAGGACGGCATCCAGGTCACAATCAAGGCGAATGTCAAGAACTCGCTGGACATGTCCCGATGTCTCGCCTTTTTTCCATAGTTCCTGTCGGCTGCGAGACCAGTAATGGACGTAACCTGTATCAATCGTTGCCTGCAATGCGTCACGGTTCTGCCACGCCAACGTCAGGACAGTACCGGTCCTGGCATCCTGTGCGATGGCTGGCAACAGACCCGTATCAGGCCACTTCAGTTGCTCGATCGTGGTCATTACACACTTTCCCCGGGCGGGCGCACCGGCACGCCCGCATCAGCAATCTGCTTCTTGACGTCTGCAATCGTAAGTTCACGGAAATGAAAGATGCTGGCAGCCAGAACGGCATCGGCGTACCCGTCGCGTACGACCTCGACCATGTGTTCGGCATGTCCGGCACCGCCGCTGGCAATGACCGGAACCGAAACACTGGTGCTGACCGCAGCGGTCAGGGCGACATCGTATCCGGACTTGGTTCCGTCACGATCCATGCTGGTCAAGAGAATCTCGCCGGCACCGGCTGCGACAATAAAATTTGCCCACTTGACTGCGTCTATTCCTGTTGGCCGGCGACCGCCGTGGGTGTAAACCTGCCAGCGCGAGTCGGCGTCGACCGCCAGCTCCGTACCAATGCTTTTTGTATCAACAGGATCGCCGACGTTGAGCTGCTTGGCATCAATGGCAACAACGATACACTGGGAACCGAACCGTGCAGCGCCCTCGCCCACAATATCGGGATTCGCAACCGCTGCAGTATTGACGGCAGTTTTGTCCGCTCCGGCGTTCAACGTATTGCGCATGTCCTCAACTGTGCGGATTCCACCGCCGACCGTCAGCGGAATGAACACCTGCCGGGCGGTTGCTTCGACAGTCTTCAGGGTGGTTTGTCGCTCCTCGTTGCTTGCCGAAATATCGAGAAACGTGACCTCGTCTGCGCCCTCAGAATCGTATCGCGCTGCAACCTCAACAGGGTCACCAGCATCCCTGAGTTCAACGAATTTCACACCTTTGACCACCCGTCCCCCGTGGACATCAAGACACGGAATTACCCGGCGCGCCAGCGACATCAGGTACTCCTGGCCAGGTCAACGGCCTGCCGAACCGTAAACGCGTTCTCGTAAACGGCTCGCCCGACAATAATACCGCCCAGGTTGCCATGTCTCGCCAGGTCCAGAACGTTGGCAATGTCGTCCAGGCTGCTGATTCCGCCACTGGCAATGACAGGCACTTCAGCACGCTCCAGAATGTCCTGAAGTGCATTCAAGTCAGGTCCCTGCATGGCACCATCGCGCTGGATTTCCGTAAAGATCAGAGCCGCGGGCCTGACCGTATTCATCTGATTTACCAAAGACTCAACACGTATGCCTCCGTCGGACTCCCACCCGTGGGTCGCAACCAGGCCCTGCCGGGCATCAACGCCCGCCGCAATTTTTCCTGGAAATCGTTCGACAAGCCCGGCAAACCAGTCCGGGTTCTCTACCGCTGCGGTACCAATGACCACACGGGCAACGCCGGCATCCAGCAATGCCTCGACCTGTGCATCGCTGCGCAGGCCGCCGCCCACCTCTACATTTAATCCGGTCTGCTGACATATCGTTTCGATTTCATTCCGATGAACCGTCTGTCCCGACCTCGCCCCGTCCAGGTCGACGACGTGAATCCAGGATGCCCCTTCGGATTCAAACCGGCGGGCGATGCCGACCGGATCCTGATCGTACACAGTTTCCTGGTCAAAATCGCCCTGGTACAGTCGTACGGCATTACCGCCGCGCAGATCTATGGCCGGCAGGATCGGGATCATCGCACAGTCTCCAGAAATGCCGACAACAGGGCCAGGCCCCCGCGTCCGCTGCGCTCCGGGTGGAACTGGCATCCCCAGGTCCGCTCGTACACGAGCGCCGACGTAAAGCGTTCGCCGTACTCGGTTTCCAGCGTATCCCCGTCAATATCAGCCGGTGCTGCAAAGGAATGCACGAAATAGAACCAGCGACCGGAAAACGGTCGCAGCCGGGCACTATCCGCCGTAGCCTTGACTTCGGACCAGCCCATATGGGGCACTTTCAGGCCCAGCCCGTCTGGCGTTTGCCCGGCAAGCCGCCGGACAATGCCGGGCACAACACCCAGGCCGTCGGCACCGTCACCTTCTTCGCTGTAATCAAACAACAACTGAAAACCCAGGCATATGCCCATCAGTGGCTGGCCGGCGCTGACCCAGTCGCGTAATAACGGCACCATACCCATGTCGTTCAGCTCCTGCATTCCCTGGGGAAACGCGCCGACTCCGGGCAATACAAGTCCGTCACAACCTGACACATGGTCCGGTTGCGTCACCCAGCGTGGATTCGCACCGAGCGCCTCCAGCGCCCATTCGACGCTGCGAAGATTGCCCATCTGGTAATCCACGACCCCAATGTTGGGGGGTCGGGTGGTCATCCCGATAACCGCCCCTTGGTACTCAGTGTCCCGTTGCCGGCCTGCACCGCAGCGTCACCAAGGGCCCGACCAAAGGCTTTGAACAACACCTCAGCGCCGTGGTGGCTGTTTCGGCAACGCAACAGGTCCAGGTGGGCCGTAATTCCCGATGTCGAGATCACGCTGCGAAAGAACTCCTCGACCAGCTCGACAGGGAAATCCCCACACGTGGGTGTCGGGTATTCGGCAACATACTCCAGGTGCGGGCGTCCGCAGATATCGACCACGGCCCGGCCCAGCGACTCGTTCAGCGGCACATACGCGGATCCATACCGCGCGATACCGGACCCGTCCCCTACCGCCTCGCGAACCAGTTGTCCGATCACGATCCCGACATCTTCAACCGTGTGGTGAAAATCAACCTGCAGGTCACCGTCGGCCGCGACAGTCAAGTCGAATCCGGCATGGAACGCCAGTAACTCGAGCATGTGGTCAAAAAAACCGACCCCGGTGCTGATCGAACACTGCCGATCGCCATCCAGGTTGAGTTCCACCGTTACCGACGTTTCGCCGGTCTGGCGTCTGGCACTGGCTGCCCTTGTCATTTCAATGGCTCCTTGGACCCGTATCGGGGCCGGATTCTGGTCCTGCAAGATAATGCGACTACAGGATAATTGCTGGATATGGCGGTTGCAACAGCACGCGAGCCGCTGGATCGCCGTCTCGGTGCCAGATCAAAAATGTTTTTTTGCAGATCTGGCTCGCTGGCACCTGACCGTTCTGCTAAACTTTGGACATGGGTGCCTGTAATCCCTTTTATTTCTACCGTTTCGGCGGAATTCGGCGCCAATCCGGGACTTCCACAAAGACAACATGCGAACGGTGCCGTTCTGGGGGCCGCTCGTTCGATCCCCGGCCCATGCGCGCCGGCTGTTGCATGCAACCGGGCGGATAATCTTGGCTGGAAGTAGCAGACAGAAACAGAAGGTTGCCAGGCGAAAAAGCCCGGTCCGAACACGAACCGAGGCAACGACGTCATTTACGCTGCCAGTCGGCCAGGTGGCCAGCGTCCTGCGGTCCCGGCCTGTCCGTTACACAATTGCCGGTGCGGGCACATCGATGGCGCTGTTCCTGTTCCTGGCGTTGGCCACCTTTTCGCCAATGGACCCCGACTTTGATTACGCGACGTCGGGCGAGTCCATCAACAACATCGGTGGAATTGTTGGTGCCTACGCTGCCGGAACCTTGATTCGGGCCCTGGGCATTTCTGCGTGGTTGCTGCCTGTTGTCATTGTGCTCGCATGTTCTGACCTGGTCATCACAAGATCGCGCACACCGTTATCGCTGCGGATCCCCGCCAGTATCCTGCTGCTTCTGTCTGCAGCGTCATTCGTGGCCCTGGTCGCACCGGACTGGACGGTTGCAACCCTGCCCGCATCGGGCTGGATCGGGCACACGCTGGGCGCAGACCTCGTTCGCCAGTTTTTCGGTCTTGGGGGTATTGTCCTGATACTGCCGATCCTGCTGCTGGCAATCGCCGGCAGCGCCGGCGGGGCCGGGGTTCAGATTGGCCAGACAATGGTCGCCGGGGCAATTGCAACGGCCCGATCGGCCTGGAACCGAACTGTCGTATCCGCGACCGGATTGCGCCGCCATATTGAAGGCCGACGTAAGCGGGCGTTGGAAAAGCAGGAACCCGAACCACGGGACAAGCCGAAATTTGTGGCACCGGATGAGCCACCTGCGGACGTCGAGATCGATCCCGCACAGCGGACCAGCAGGCGTGATGACGATACTCATCCAGGTCTGGAAATCGAAAAGCCCGAGCAACCTGAAAAGATCCAGAAAGCCGTCCAGCGGACTCTCGTGTCAACTCCAGGAGAGTATCGACGGCCAGACATTGACCTGCTCGACCGTCCATCGGACAAGACCCTGCAAGTGGACGAAAAGCTGCTTCGCGCCAAAGCCCAGATCCTTGAACACAAAATCAAGGAGTACGGCATTGAAGGACGGATCACAGCCGTCCGTCCTGGACCGGTCATCAGTATCTACGAATTCAAACCGGCACCTGGCATCAAGGTCAGCAAGATTGCCAACCTCGAAGACGACCTGGCACTGGCGACCGAGTCGTTGTCGGTACGGATTGTTGCTCCAATTCCCGGGCGGGACGTAGTCGGAATCGAAATTCCCAACAAGGAACGGGATGAGGTCAGCCTGCGGACGATCATCGAATCGCCGGATTTCTGGAGCGACAAGATCAAAATCCCGTTTGCGATCGGCAAGGATACGGGTGGCCAGCCCGTTGTTGCTGACATCTCGACCATGCCCCACCTGCTGGTCGCAGGCGCAACGGGTGCCGGAAAGTCTGTCGGTATTAACAGTCTGATTGTCAGCATGCTTTATCGCCATTCGCCGAACGACCTGCGGATGTACCTGATCGACCCGAAACGACTGGAATTAAGCTTTTACCGGGACATCCCCCATCTTGAGGGCCACGACGTGGTCACCGACCCTCACCAGGCGCTGGCCCTGCTGGACGCATTGGTTCGCGAAATGGAAGACCGATACGACTGGATGGCCCACAGCAAGGTCCGCAACCTCGCCACATATAACAAGGCGGTCGATGCCGGCAAGATCCCGCCGCGTAATGGCAAAGAAGCAGCCCGGATGCCGTATCTTGTCTGCGTCGTCGACGAATTGGCCGACTTGATGATGGTCACGCGCAAAACGATCGAAGAGCCAATCGCCCGTCTGGCACAAATGGCGCGCGCGGCTGGTATCCACCTGGTACTGGCGACGCAGCGTCCCAGCGTCGATGTCCTGACCGGACTTATCAAGGCCAACTTCCCGACGCGCATGGCGTTCAAAGTGTCCAGCAAGGCTGACGCGCGCGTAATCCTGGACCAGCAGGGAGCCGAGAACCTTCTCGGCAAAGGCGACATGTTGTTCAAACCGCCCACCAGCGACATCCCCAAACGCGTCCACGGTGCATTTGTCAGCGAAGAAGAAGTTATCCGTGTCGTTGAGTTCTGGAAAAACGAAGGCCAGAACCATGGCATGCCCGAACCGGCTGTCAGCGAGGACCTGATTCAGGAGAGCCTGGACCGCGTCCGAGGCAGTGGTGGCGATGGCGGTGGTGGCGACGGCGATCTCGATGACGACTTGCTGGAAAGCGTCATTGACTTTGGTGCCCAGGAGGGGGTCATATCGACCAGCCGCATCCAACGGCGGTTTTCAATCGGCTACAACCGCGCGGCCCGGATTATGGATGCATTGGAGGCCAAGGGAATGGTCGGACCACAGGAAGGTGCGGGAAAACCACGCAAGTTCATTGGCGCCAAAGTCCCCGACGAGATTTGATGTCTGGCCACAGGATCGAGCGCATGCCCGCGCGGCTGGCCGAAATTATTGCGGCCGGTGAGGTAATTGAACGCCCGGCATCTGCGGTCAAGGAAATGCTTGAAAATGCCGTTGACGCTGGCGCCACCGAAATTGAAATCAGTATTGTCAAGGGCGGCAAGGCCCGGATCGAAGTCAATGATAATGGCAGCGGAATCGTGCCCCAGGACCTGCCGTTGGCCATCGAACGTCATGCGACGTCCAAGATTCACGACGAAAAGGACCTCGAGCGCATCCGGACGTTCGGATTTCGTGGTGAAGCGCTGGCCAGCCTGGCTGCAGCAGGTGAATTGACAATCGAATCCCGGGCGATTGGCAGCGACCACGGTATGGGACTCCGGACAATCCCCGGGCAACCAGTCCAGGATCCCTATCCGGTTGCACGGGCAACCGGCACGACGGTGCGGTTTGAAAAGCTTTTTGCAACGGTTCCCGCTCGCAGGAAGTTCCTGCGAACCGACGCAACCGAAAAACAACGTGTACGGGACATCATTCGTGTATTTGTCATTGCCCACCCCGAGATTGGCTTTCGTTTTGTGTCCGATGGTCGCATGGTCTGGAACTACGCGCCATCGTCGCTGGAAGACCGACTGAACGAGGTCTACCCGGATACACCCTGGCTGCCTGTTGACCTTGATGCCGTTCGCTATCGTCTGACAGGTCTGCTCAGCCAGCCCCAGCGGACCCATGGGAACGGGTCGAATATTGCTGTATTCGTCAATCGGCGATTTGTCCGTGACCCGCTGCTTCGCAAAGCGGTCCAGAACGGCTACGAACGGCACATCCCTCCGGGTCGCTGGCCAATAGGAGCGGTGTTCCTGGACGTACTGCCCGAGGACATCGACGTTAATGTTCACCCTGCCAAGACCGAAATAAGATTTGTAAATCCTGGCGGCATGTTTGCAGAAATCCGGGGTGCTGTTCGCCAGGCAATTGCAGGCCACCGGACACCGCCCGGACGCGGCACCGGCGACACGAACTCCGCAATCGTCGATCCTGATCGGACCGGCACTGTCGGTACGCCAGCCGATTCGCCGTCCGACGCTGCCCATTATCCTTCATCTGCCAGCAGTGCCCGAGTGTTTTCGATGGCAGACGCACGGCAGCAAGCCACGGTGTACCGGCCGGACCCGGGGACATTGATGGATCAATCGAACCTGCGTCCTTTGGGCAACCTCGGGCAGCGGTACCTGTTGTATATCGAGGGCGATTCCCTGGTCATCGTTGACCAGCACGCGGCACACGAACGGGTTCGCTACGATCGCATTGTGGCGGCGCTCGATTCCGGTGACACGGGACCGATACAGGAGCTGTTGGTCCCCGATGTTTTTGCCGCCGAACCCGAAGAACTAAGCGGATTCCGCACCGGGGGCGACTGGTTGTCTCGCACCGGATTCCTGATTGAATCATTTGGACCGGAAACCCTGAGGATCAGGGCAGTTCCCCAATGGTTCCGCGGTGATCCCCGGCCGGCAGTTCGGGAAACATTGACTGAACTGGCGCGGTACAAGGTACCGGCGGCAATCGAGGCTGAGGCGCACAAAGTTGCTGCTTCGCTGGCCTGCCGCGGCAGTATCCTGTCCGGACGCAACGTGTCAGTGCAGGAGCAGGCAGAACTTTTGAAACACCTGTTGGACACGCCTGGTGCCGATACGTGCCCGCACGGCCGTCCGACGTTCCGCCGAATGTCAGTGGGCGAGCTCGACCGCTGGTTTGGACGCTGACCTGCTGCAATGAGCATGGAGCAGGTCATTGCCCTGGCAGGGCCGACCGGCGCCGGAAAGACCGGAACACTGCTGGCACTGGCAGCCCGGTTGGGCGGTCGACTGCAGGTCATCAGCGCCGACAGTGTCCAGGCCATCCGGGCGTTCGACATTGGCAGCGCTAAACCGACAATAGCCGAACAGGCCATCCTGCCGCACCATTGCATCGACGTCGTCAATCCGGACCAGCGTTACGATGCCTGGCGATTTTCACGAGATGCCGATGCCGTGATCGAGCAGCTGGAGCCAGGGCTGATTCCCGTTGCGACTGCTGGAACGGGTCTCTACCTGGCTGCCTGGCAGGACGGGCTCAATCATGTTCCCGAGCTTCCCGAGCCCGAACGCGCAGGCATTGCAGCCGAGGTCGAGTCCGATCCGATTGCCGCACACAGGCAACTGTCAAAGCTGGACCCTGAGTTTGCTGGCCGCATCCACCCGAACGACGTTCGTCGAATTTCCCGCGGTTTCGAGCTGCATCGCGCTACCGGGCTGCCGCCGGGGCGGGCACTTGACCAGCATCGGGGACCGAAAGGCCCGCAGCTGACCACCTTTGGGATCTGGGCCGAGGGCGCGGACTACGAAGCGTTCCTGGAGCAGAGAATTCGGCGAATGCTTGCCAACGACTGGATTGGTGAGGTTCGCGAATTGCGTGAATCGTGGGGTCCCGACCTGCCGGGACTGGAAACCGTCGGGTATCGGCAAATCAATGAACATCTGGACGGCAACCTGCCTGGCGACGAACTCGCGCCCGCCATCCTGCTCGCTACCCGACGATATGCAAAACGTCAGCGGACATGGTTTCGCCGTCGAACAGTACGCTGGTTTCCATTTTCGAACGGCGACCCGCCCCCCGGCCTGGTAGATGCACTGTTGGCCGAAGTTGAAATGGCGTACAATTAGCACAGTCCTTCCCGACCAGAGATTTGAAAAAACTGCTTGATAGCAACGAGTTTATGGAACTTTTCCAGCCATTTGAGCGTCCAATTGAAAACGTAGAACGCCTGTTGCGTCGTCTGGCCTGGCGGATACGTCAGGGCGACGAACCGGCAGAAATGGAGTATGTCAACACATTTGGACGCAGAGACCGGGTCCGCCGATCGGTCTATTCAAGCTTGACAGCCTGGGAGCGTGTGCAATTGGCCCGGCATCCGCATCGCCCTCACGGCTTGCAGGCAGCAGAGACGATGTTCGGCAAGCTGGAACCGCTGCGCGGTGACCGTTCGACAGGCGACGACAACGCGATTGTGACCGGAATCGGCCGCTGGCGCGGCAACGCTGTGGTCGTCATCGCCTGTGAGCGCGGCCAGGGCACCCGACAGGGCAAACAGCGGAATTTCGGTATGCCTGGACCTGCTGGATTCCGAAAAGCAATCCGGGCTCTGGAGACCGCAGAGTCACGCAGCCTCCCTGTGGTATCAATTGTCGATACACCCGGTGCGTATCCGGGCGTGGAAAGCGAGCGAATGGGCCTGTCTGAGTCAATCAGCCGGGCCATGTTGACCCAGGCCCGTGTCAGGACACCAACGCTGGGAATTATCATCGGCGAAGGCGGAAGCGGAGGCGCACTGGCACTGGCCATGGCAGACAGGATGATAATGATGGAATTTGCATACTTCAGTGTAATCAGCCCCGAGGCCTGTGCTTCGATCCTTTGGCGAGACGGTGCGCGCACGCCAAAAGCGGCCGAAGCCTTGAAGCTGCTTCCCGAAGATTTACTGCGGTTGGGAATTATTGACGAAGTTGTGCAGGAGCCCCTTGGAGGCGCACACCGGTATCCTGTCGAGTCACTGTGCCGACTGCGCGAATCGGTGGATGCCCATTTGTCAGCACTTCTGGAGATACCCGTGCAGGACCTGGTCCCGGCGCGATACGAACGCTACCGAAATTACGGAGAGTACGTGGAACAGGCAGATGGAATCACTCGGGCTCAGGATTGACGGCGATCAGATCGTCGCTGCTTTGGGTAGCGACGATGGACAGGCCGAAACAAGGACCGTCAATCTGGAACAGGTCGACGAGCTGTCGGACTGGGTAGCCCGGGCCGGGAACCGGATTGCTGCAGTCTTCCCGGCAGGGTTGATCGGACGACGACTGCAGTTTCCGTTTACCCAGGCCCGCAAGATCCGCCAGGTTCTGACGATCCAACTTGACGAACTGGTCCCCGGGGATCTGGAAGATTATGAGCGGCGCACGCGTATCACTAAAGCCGACGGTGTCGGAATTGCGCAGTCGACGCTCCTGGCACGCGAGACCCTCGCCGAAGTTCGTCAAAAACTATTGGCCATTACTCCCGAAGCCAGGTTGTTGACACCTGAGGCACTGCTTGTGGCGGCCCGGGACCAACGCCCCGCCACCGACGCCCTGGTCTGGGCAACGCCAACAGCGACGACCGTTGTCGCTCCGGGTGCCGGCCAGGATTTTGTATTTACGGTTCCGATTGGAACCGCCCATCTGACAGAACACCAGGGCGTAATTAACCTGGTCAACCGGATCCGGTCAGGACTGCAGTCGGACGTAACGACCTGGCACGTGGACGGCTGGCACAGCGATGCGCTGTCGCCAGAGTCGATCGCAGACCTGCTGCCTGACGGAGTATCCGTCATCCAGCATTCCAGCCCGGACCAGCAGCCTCCGCCTGAACGCCTGGCCCTGATGGCAGCCCAGGCCGCGGCTGGACAGGGCCGCGGCTACTGGAACCTGGCACCGCGCGGAGCTCTGATATCCGGCGGGATTCTCAGTAATGCCAAAGTTCGCAAGGCGGCGCTGCCAACGGCGATCGCGGCGATCCTGTTGATCGTTGTTGTCCAGAGCGGGACCGGCAGGCTGGAAGCGCAGACCGCAGCTACCCGAAATGAAGTCAAGAAAGTGTTCCTGCGTAACTTTCCGGATTCCCGCGCTGTCGATCCAATCCGACAAATGCGCAGTGTCGTTGACCGGGCCGGTGGTGCCAGTTCGGCAGGGGCGGACCTCGGCAGCGTCATTGATAATTTAAAGAGTTTTCATTCTGCGGTCAGCAGCGATTCGACCATCGATGTTGACGAAATAAGGGCATCCAAAGGTGTCTGGACCGTCAAGGGCGAGGCCGGAGACTTTGCTGCTGTCGACGAGCTCAAGAAAAGCCTGGAGGGACTGCCGTGGACCGATGAAGTCAGGGTCCAGCGCGCAGAGCAAACCGTCGACAAGTCGGCTATCCGCTATTCGGTCACCTGGAAAGAAAAGCAAAGCTGATGAACCCCGACGAACTGCGCGAACGACTATACGCACTGGTCAACGATCTGCGGGACCGGTGGGACGAATTGCCCGAAGAACGTCGACAACTGGGGCGTCGAATCGGCTCGGTCCTGGCTGTTGTGCTGCCCCTGTTGTTGATCGTGCTCCCTCTTGTCGCCGGCCGGATTTCGGCCCATGTTGACCTTGGAAATGCCCAGGAGCAATTGACTGAAATCCGCGACATGGAACGCAAAGTCCTGGCACATGGCCTGGGGGGCAACAAGAAAGACAACTCACGCAACAAGGGACGAAAAAGTTCGTTGCTGGGCCAGCTGAACGATATCCAGAACAAACTGGATATTTCAGAGATGGTCCAGTCTATGCGCCCCGTCAAGGACAATCGAAATCGCGACGAAGGCACCGAGTCCGTAGAAGTCGAACTGAATGGCCTGGTCCTCGAGGAACTTGTTCGATACGTTTATGAAATCGAAAACAACGACCCCCCGTTGACGATCAAGCGATTTGAAATGCAGAAAGGCATCAAACGCAAAGACATCCTGCGGGCCAGCCTGGAGATCAGCCAGTGATGGATATGGTCGTCGATTTCCTGCGGTCAATCCCGCAGCGACTGCGGAACGTAACCTGGAGCGCCGTTATACCGCCCGTCCTGCTGGTTGGTGGCGGATTTCTGCTGGCCCTCTGGCTGACGTTTCCGCTGGCGGACCTGATTGAGAACAAAACCCGGCGCATGTGGCAGGACGACCAGGTCCGGGTGGAATTCGACGAAGCCAATGTGGACCTGTTCGGACCAACGATCAAGGGCCTGCGCATAGACAGCCCACTGCCCTTGGAAATTGACGAAATTCGTATACGACCCAGACTATCGACACTTTGGTTTCTTCCGGGAATTGCAGTCAATATTGAAGCCGGCGGCGGCAGGATCCGGGCCGACCGTGGCGGCCTGTGGACCAACGATATGAACCTCGAAATCGACGCGGTTGATATCCTCCAGCTGGGCCTGGGGGCGGCGCTGCCAATGGGCACAACGTTGACCGGCAAACTGAGCGGGACCGGCACAGCCAACCTGCTGCGGGACAGCCTGGACGGTGTCACCGGTTCCGTTAACCTGGAAATGACCGAGGCCGAGATTCGCCTGGCAGATGGGATGCCGTTGCCGGTTTCGACGATTCCGCTGCAATTCGCCAGGGCCCAACTGGAGATCAACGCCGGAACGCTGACGATAACACCGTTGCAACTGGATGGCGGCGACCTGATCTACGGAACAGTCCGGGGCACGATCCAGCTTCGACATCCGTACGTCCGCAGCCAGGCCGAAATCCGAATTCGCCTGAAATTGGGTGAACAGTTGCAGGGTGCCCTGGGGCCCTTTTTGCCCGTTGCCGGCTTTCGCAATGATGGCGAATGGTATGTCCGGGAGTTCCACGGCCAGGTCTCAAAAATGTTGGGCGGCGGCTGATCCGCTGCTATCATGCTTGCAGCCCAAAAGGATGACCGTTGTGAGCAACGACAAAGAATACGACAAACAACTTGAGGACTGGCAGGAGTCGGTCCTGAGGCCCGCGCTCGGAAGATTCGGCGAACGGCTGGACCAGTTCGAAACGCTGAGCGGCATTCCGATCAACCGTCTGTATACGCCCCTGGATCGGGCCGAGACGGATGACGTGGAGTCCATCGGCCTGCCTGGCGAGTTTCCATTTACCCGGGGGCCCCAACCCAACATGTATCGGGGCAGGCTGTGGACCATGCGTCAGTTCGCCGGGTTTGGCAGTCCCGAAGACACCAATCGTCGTTTCCATTTCCTGCTGGACCACGGGATGACCGGACTAAGTACGGCATTTGATATGCCGACATTGATGGGCTACGACGCAGACCACAAGCTGTCCCACGGAGAAGTCGGCAAAGAAGGGGTCTCTGTTTCGACGCTGGAAGACATGGAGATCCTGTTCGACGGCATTCCACTGGACAAGGTCAGCACCAGCATGACCATCAATGCTCCGGCGATCATCCTGATGGCGATGTATGTGGCCGTTGCACGCAAACAGGGGGTCGAGCCCGGCGCGATTTCGGGCACGATCCAGAACGACATGCTCAAGGAGTTCATTGCCCAGAAGGAGTGGATGATTCCACCGCGTCCAAGCGTCAAGCTGAACCTGGATATTGTCCAGTGGTGCACCGAGCACGCGCCGCGATTCCACGGCGTCAGTATCTCGGGGTATCACATTCGCGAAGCCGGTGCGACAGCCGCAGAAGAACTGGCATTTACGCTGGCCGATGGCCTGGCATATGTACGGGGCCTGGTCGATCGCGGCATGGACGTTGACACATTCGGTCCTCGGTTGAGTTTCTTCTGGGACGTGCACAATGATTTCTTTGAAGAAATTGCGAAATTCCGCGCCGCCCGTCGAATCTGGGCCAAGGAAATGAAGCACCGTTTTGGATCACAAAGCGGTCGCACGATGATGCTGAAAACCCACGCCCAGACGGCCGGAGTCAGCCTGACCGCCCAGCAGCCGATGAACAACGTCGTCCGCGTCGCCATTCAGGCTCTTGCTGCGGTTCTGGGCGGTACCCAGAGCCTGCACACCAACAGCCTTGACGAAACCTATGCCCTGCCAACGGAGGAAGCCGTAGCCATCGC